>NZ_CAMLMK010000025.1 GCF_946481155.1 uncultured Flavobacterium sp. | reverse complement strand
AAACTTTTACTATATGTCGGTACACTAATTCGAAAGAAAGGCGTTTTGGAATTACCTGCTATTTTTCATAAAGTAAAAGAGATACATCCGGAAGCCCGACTGGTACTTATTGGCGGTGATTCCGGCGATTTACAATCAGGAAGCACTTCGACATGGCAATTAATGCAGGATTTGATACCAGCGGAAGACAAGCCCTTTGTTTCCTATTTGGGAAAAATCCCTTACGTAAGCATTCAGGAATATATCAAAAAAGCACATGTTTGCGTGTTCCCTACATTTGCTGAAACGCTTGGCATGGTAACGATAGAATCGATGGCTATGCAAAAACCGGTGGTAAACAGCAATATCGGCTGGGCACAGGAATTAATAATTGATGGAGAAAGCGGTTTTTTGGTGCATCCGGAAAATCACGAGCACTATGCTTCTCAAATTTCTCTATTGTTTTCTGATCCAAAATTATGCAAGGAAATTGGCGTCGCTGCAAGAAAACGAGTAGAGAATGTGTTCGATATTGAAGCGATCGTACAACAGAATATCAGTTTTTATGAAAACTTGCTTTTGAAAAAATGATCATAGTTTATCATCAACATAATAAAGTAACTTCTGTATTTGATTTTGAGCGACAACTTGAGATTGGTTTTTCAGCGGATAAAATTTCTAAAATCCTCATGGATTTGGCACAACAGTTCCCGGATAGGTTGATCATGTGGTGTCATGAGTCCGTCAAAGAACTTTTGAATATAGAGGCTGGCCCCGAATTATTTCATCACAGGAAATTATTATTGTCATATACCCCATCACATAATTATTTACCTGATGCGATCGGTTATGCTGACGAAACCGTGTTCATTAATGTAAATAAAAATGTATCCTATCCAACATGGCAGCAGTCCGTTTTAGTTGGCGGAACAGCTGCAGCAGTGCTGTTAGCGGTAAAGGATGAGATGGATTGGGATGAGAATTTTGATTATTTTCTGATTTCCATGGCAAAATTAGTAATGCCTCTGGGTGTATTTTGCTATTCGGAACCTAAATTGCTTAGAGAAAATGCCAACATAAAACCATCCAAACAGGCGTCGATCGCTACACTTTTTCGTTTTGTGAAGCAGCATTACCGCATTCGATGGGTATTCTTGTTACTAATGAATTTTTTCTTGTACGAGCAAAAGCTTCCGTTTTTCGCATTTATAACCGCTTTTTTTTACCGCAGAAGAAAGTTGTCCGGAAATGGACTAACCAATATGCAAGTGACTTCTTCACGACAAGTTGTGGAAAAAAGAGAATTGGATGTTATTATTCCCACGATGGGACGAAAAGTCTATCTGCATGATGTGTTAAAGGATTTTGCACGTCAGACAGTACTGCCTAAGAAAATCATTATTGTAGAACAGAATCCGCTTGCAAACAGCGAAACGGAACTGGATTATATTGTGGGTGAGTCATGGCCTTTTCCGATAAAACATGTTTTTATCCATCAGACAGGTGCCTGCAATGCGCGCAATCTGGCACTCAATGAATTGGAAAGCGAATGGGTTTTTATGGCCGATGACGACATCCGGTTTTCTGCTGATTTCGTGGAAACTGCTTTTGCCGCCATTGAAAACACAGGAAATAAAGCATTTACGTTATCCTGCCTGCGTGAAGGGGAGCAGCCTCAGTTTTTGCAGACCATGCAATGGGGGACTTTTGGATCCGGTTGCAGTATCGTAAAAACGAAAGCGCTTCAAAGTATAAAATTCAACATGAGCTATGAATTTGGCTTTGGTGAAGATGCCGATTTCGGAATGCAGTTGCGCAATCATGGTAAGGATATTATTTATTTACCCCAACCCGAAATCGTACACCTGAAAGCACCCGTCGGAGGGTTCAGAACAAAAGCTGTTTTAGCCTGGCAAAATGAGGAGGTACAGCCAAAACCTTCGCCAAGTGTTATGTTTTTCAGAAAGAGCCATCATACAAAAGAACAGTTGTACAGTTATAAGACAAATTTATTCTGTAAATATTACTTTCATCAAAGCATTAAAAATCCTTTTAAGTATCTTAAAAATATGGAAAAACAATGGAAAAGAAGTTTGTATTGGGCAGAAAAACTAAGCCATTGATATGCAATTTACACTGATTGTCTGCACATATAAAAGGCCGGAGCCGTTGCGCAAATTGCTGGATTCTGTTGCGAAGCAAACAAGGTATCCGGATGAGATTTTAATCATAGACGGCTCTCCTGATAAGTGGACCAAAGAGATGCTGGACCAAAACTCGTTTTCAAATCTTTTATATTTTTCGGTGCCGCCTCAAGAACGCGGATTGACAAGACAGCGTAACTTCGGGATCAACCGCGTTGCAGCCACTACTGAAATTATTTGTTTTTTAGATGATGATACCGTTTTGGAACCGGAATATTTTGAAGCCATTATGGAAACGTATAGCATTCATCCGGACGCTTTAGGGGTTGGAGGCTATATTACCAATGAAACCCAATGGAAATCCATGGAATCTGAACATCTGGCATTAAGTGAATTCGGGTTCGATGGCTGGAAACGTAAAGACGGCAGTCGTTATGTATGGCGTAAAAGACTAGGATTAGATACGAACAGGCCGCCGGGATACTTGCCCGAATTCTCTCATGGCAGAAGTATTGGTTTTTTACCGCCTTCCGGAAAAATCTATCCTGTGGAACAATTAATGGGAGGAGTATCGTCCTTCCGAAAAAGCGTTTTTGAAAAAATGCAGTTTTCGACCTATTTTGAAGGTTACGGCCTTTATGAAGATGCTGATTTTACCCTCAGACTTTCGAAAGTTGGGAAATTATACGTGAACACAGCAGCACGATTGGCACATTATCACGATGCTTCCGGCAGACCCAATAAATTCAGTTATGGACGTATGGTAGTGCGAAATGGCTTTTATATTTGGCGTATAAAGTATCCTAATCCATCATTAAAGGCACAATTTAAATGGCATACCATCACACTTTTACTCACATTTATCAGATTAAGTAATATATTTACAACTCAAAAAAGAAGGGAAGCGTTCACGGAATCGTTTGGACGATTAAGCGGCTGGTTCTCCTTGCTATATAACAGACCTAAATTCAATAAGTATGAAGACGGAAGCGGAAATCATTGAAATAAACAAAAAGCAGAAAGAATTTTACAACCATAAAAAGAAAAATCTTCCCACCCGCATCTGGTCGTTTGTACGAGAAAAAACTTTAAAGCAAATTCGCAGGGATATTGGGGTGCTCAATCAGTCTTACGATTTGCATAAGGAATGGTTCGGGGATTTAAGCGGTAAAAAAGTGCTTGATTTGGGATGTTTCGCCGGGAATAACCTAAGCATGTATCTGGCGCAAAACAGTAAAGAATACATTGGTCTTGATTTAAGTGATTTAGCCATCGCAAAACTTAACGAAAGGCTGAAAGACATTCCGGGGGCCAAAGCGATTGCTGCCGATTTTCTGTCTGAAACAGATTTTCCGGATAAAGATTTCGATGTGATATACGCTTATGGGGTACTGCATCATTTTCAAAACCCGGACGTATTGATCAACAAACTTAATGAAAAGCTCGCTCCCGGAGGAATCATTGTGAGTTATGATCCTTTGGAAACCAGCCTGCCCATAAAATTAATAAGAATGATTTACCGTCCTTTCCAATCCGATAAGGACTGGGAATGGCCCTTTACCAAAAAAACCTATTACAAATTCCATAACACTTTCAAAGTGATTGAACGACATGGCGTTTTAGGACAGGCAAAATGGTATTTTCTAATTAACCTTTTGCCAATTTCGGCAGAGAGAAAACAGGAAGTCGGAAAAAAATGGCATAAGAAAGATTGGGAGTTATCGGCGACTTCAGACAAGCATTTGTTTCGTTGCATGCAGTTAACCATGGTGATGCAGAAGAAGTAAAAAGCATGAATTTCACGATTATCACTCATGTCATTCACGGAGAAAAGGACAAAACGTATTTTGGATATGGTCCCTACATTCGTGAAATGAATATCTGGCTGAAACATGTTGATGAAGTTGTTGTAGTGGCGCCTTTGCAGACCATAAAAGAGAATGCTATTCATCTTTCTTACGAACATGAAAATCTTCGCTTTAGAGCCATACCTGCTTTTTCATTTATTTCGGCCAAAAATGCACTAAAATCCATGCTGCGATTGCCGGGTATAATACTGGCAATCTATTCAGCCATGAAAGCGGCAGATCACATTCATCTCAGATGTCCCGGCAATGTTGGGTTAATAGGCTGTTTTGTTCAAATTTTGTTTCCAGGTAAGCCTAAAACAGCTAAATATGCCGGAAACTGGGATCCTAAAGCCAAACAACCGTTAAGCTATCGATTGCAGAAATGGATGCTGTCCAATACTTTCCTGACCAAAAACATGCAGGTGCTGGTGTATGGCGAATGGAAGGGAAGCACTGAAAACATCAGGCCTTTTTTTACCGCTACCTATACTGAAAAAGATAAGTCAGCTTTCGATTTAGAGCAGAATAATTCAATAAAAAGCAGTTCGCAAGAAGCTATGAAATTCCTTTTTGTCGGAAGTCTGACCGAAGGAAAAAGACCTATTTATGCTGTACAGTTAGTGGAAGCATTGTCTGAGAAAGGATTTAACGTCCGTCTGGATCTGATGGGTGAAGGGGTAAAACGAAAAGAAATTGAAGACTATATTTGCATGAATAAACGTGAAGGTTACATTTCCTTAAAAGGGAATCAAAATTCGGAAACGATTCGAAAGGCATATCAGGAGTCTCATTTTTTGCTTTTGCCCTCAAAAAGCGAAGGTTGGCCAAAAGTAGTAGCTGAAGCTATGTTTTGGGGCTGTGTACCTGCGGTTACGCCAATTTCCTGCGTACCTTATATGGTTGATTCAGGTGAGAGAGGGATAATGCTTACCATGGATTTGCAGAAAGATGCAGCACTTTTAGCGAAATGTATTGAAGATAAAAGTGACTATTTTTCCAAAGCGGAAAAGGCGTTGTTATGGTCACAAAAATATACTTTGGATTATTTTGAGGAAGAAGTGAAAGGCCTATTGCAAAAATAGGATTAATGATTGACGGGAATAAGAAAAATTTGCAGCAATAAATGAGGGTACTACAATTAATAGACAGTTTGGAAGCAGGAGGCGCAGAACGTATGGCAGTGAATTACGCCAATGCTTTAGTTGCCCATACAGAACTTTCAGCACTGGCAGTTTCCCGAAAAGAGGGTCCTCTGCGAAAAGAGATTTCGAAAGATGTGCCCTACTTGTTTTTAGAACGCAATAGTATTTTGGACTTCAAAGCCTTATGGCGCCTGCGAAAATTTGTTGTCCGAAATAAAGTGGAATGGATACATGCGCACAGCACCTCTTTTTTTATGGCGGTGCTACTCAAATTAGTGTATCCGAAAATTAAAATTCTCTGGCATGATCATTATGGCAACAGCGAATTTTTAGGAGAGCGAAAGGGAATTGTATTAAGATTAGCGTCTTTATTTTTCAGCAGAATAATTGTAGTGAATGATCAATTGAAGCAATGGGCAAAAAATAATCTGTACTGTAAAAGCGTAGTTTATTTTTCTAATTTTGTAAAATTCAATCAGGAATCGGAAAAATTAACAGTCCTGGAAGGAGAACAGGGTAAACGAATAGTCTGTCTTGCCAACCTTCGCGAACAGAAAAATCACGATATGTTGCTGGATGTTGCGAAACAATTACGGAAAACCAATGAAGATTGGACTTTTCATTTGATAGGAAAAGATTTTCAAGACGATTATTCAGCGCAGCTAAATGAAAGAATTAAAGTGGAAGGACTTCAGAACCAGGTATTTGTTTATGGTTCTAAATCCGATATTTCAAACATCCTCCATCAGGCATCGGTGGGGATACTTACTTCCAAATCAGAAGGGTTGCCGGTAGCATTACTGGAATATGGTTTTAATAGACTTCCCGTTGTGGTTACCGCCGTAGGAGAAATTCCAAGTGTTATACAGGATTCGGTAAACGGATTTATGGTTGGAAAAACGGAATCCAAATTGTTTTGCGATAAACTTACCGCATTAGTGACGAACGAAAATTTAAGAAGTGAAATGGGACACGTCCTGTTTAAGCTAATTAAAAGCAATTATACGGAAGAAGCCATTATTGAAAAATACCTTAATCTTTTAATCGGGCCAATTGAAAAATAAAATACTTAGTTATACAGCCTTGCTTTTACTGCATGTCATATTGGCATTGGCATTTTTTGCTGTTCCTTTTTTAGCTAAGGTATATGCTTTTTCAATTCTGATAATTGGCGTTTTATATGTAATAAAAAAATCGAACCGAAATAACGAAGCACTGTATGTAGCCGGTTATATTGTTGGTTCCGAAGTACTGCTCCGAATGACAGGAGGGAGTATAAATTATGAATTCTCGAAATACGGTGTAATCCTTTTTATGCTAATAGGAATGATTTACAGCGGAATTTCATTAAAAAGCTTTCCATATTGGTTATTTCTGATTCTTCTGATTCCGGGTGTTATTGTTTCAAGCATAACATTAAATCTTGAAACGGATATTCGAAAGGCAATATTGTTTAACTTGTCCGGCCCCTTGTGTTTGGGGATTTCAGCTATTTATTGTTATTGCAGGCGAATTACCGTGGAAGAAATAAACAATCTTTTCCTGACTATTGGACTGCCAATAGTCGCCGTTGCCGTGTATCTTTTTTTCTATAACGCCAGTATTAGTATGAAGGATATCGTAACCGGTACCGGATCCAATTTTGCAACATCAGGTGGATTTGGCCCGAATCAGGTCTCTACTGTTTTAGGGTTGGGTGCATTTTTGTTTTTTACGCGAGTGATTTTACTATCCAATAAAAAATTAATACTATTCCTGAATCTGATCATAGTGAGTTTCATAAGCTATAGAGGTTTTATTACGTTTTCCCGAGGAGGTATGATAACTTGCGGAGTAATGATTATTCTTTTTCTCTTAATAATGTACCGTAGATTAAATTCGCAGGGGAAAAATAAAATAGTGCTCTTACTATCGATTACTTTTGTGGCCTTTTTAGGGGTTTGGAGTTATAGTTCGCTTCAGACCGGAGGATTAATAGACAAAAGGTATGCTAATCAGGATGCTTTGGGGAGGGAGAAAAAAAGTAAACTGACCGGTAGGGAAGAGCTTGCCGAGATCGAATTTCAAATGTTTATTGATAATCCTGTATTTGGAGTTGGTGTTGGGAAAAACAAAGAGTATCGTGAAGAGCTAACGGGAGTGGAGGCCGCATCTCATAATGAAATCACCCGTTTGATGGCCGAGCACGGTATTTTTGGCTTTGTCGCTTTTATGATATTATTGTTTACACCATTAATTCTGTATGGGAAAAATAAGATGCATATTTATTTCTTCTCACTGTTTTTTTTCTGGCTATTGACAATAAATCACGCAGCGATGCGAATAGCGGCTCCAGGATTTATCTATGCCTTAACCTTATTAAAAATCTACGCGATTGAAAAACCTACTTTACATAGGGAATAAATTATCCGCACATGGATTGAATCAGACGTCAATCGAAACACTTGGCATTTTTTTTAAACAGGAAGGATATAATGTTTCTTTTTCTTCCACGAAAAAAAACCAGTTGCTCCGACTATTGGATATGTGCCTCACGGTAATTGCAAAATGGAGAAAAACCGATTATGTAATTATTGATACCTACAGTACTTCCGGTTTCTGGTTTGCTTTTGCAGTAAGCCAGTTGTGCCGTATTCTGAAATTGCGCTATATTCCGGTTTTAAGGGGCGGTAATCTCCCTAGCCGACTCAAATCAAATCCGGCACTTTGCAGGATGATTTTTAAAAATGCCTACAAAAACATTGCGCCTTCTAACTATTTGTTTTCTGCTTTTCAGAATTTCGGGCTTACGAATCTTCTTTTTATCCCGAATAACATAGAAATCAAAAAATATCCTTTTAAGCTCCGTAATCCATTACAGCCTAACTTACTTTGGGTACGCGCTTTTGCCTCGATTTATAACCCGAAAATGGCCGTGGATGTGTTTGCCGAAGTGAAAAGAAAATATCCTCAGGCTACATTATGCATGGTCGGGCCGGAAAAGGACGGTAGTATGGAACTATGTAAAAAATATGCCGCTGAAAAAGGATGCGACATAACCTTTACAGGAAAACTGGCAAAAGAAGACTGGATTGCGTTGTCTGCCGGATACGATGTTTTTATCAATACGACACATTTTGATAATACACCGGTGAGTGTTATGGAAGCAATGGCGCTCGGATTGCCGGTAGTGACTACCAATGTAGGAGGTATTCCTTTCTTGCTTGATCATGGAAAAGATGCTATTTTGGTAAATGATAATGATATTTTTGCAATGGCAAATGCGATCTGCGATTTAGCTGAAGATCCGCAAATGGCTCAAAACATCGTACACAAAGCAAGAATAAAAGCAGAAAATTGGGACTGGGAAATCATTAAATTACAATGGAAACAGCTGTTGGAGTAATTTTTTTGTTTCTGAAGTTTGCTAACGGCTGAGGCTCTGTGGTTTATCGATATTTAGTGCTTTTAGCCTCATTTTTCAACAATTGGCTGTGTATTATTTGAAATATTTGTTATTTTGCATAGAAACCCTCCGATAAATGACGAACAATACCAAAATACATTTTGAGATTTCGGAACGAAAGATTCTTCTTCGTGTTTTTGATGTAGTGTTAGTGCTCGCAGCCCTTTATTTTCTTGGGACTTTCTTTCGTTTTGATTACTTTCAGTTTTCCGTGCACAATTTTATAGGGACATTTGTATTGGCATTTTACCTGTTGCTTTTTGGAACCATCTTTGAAATGTACAACCTCCAGATTGCAGGGAACCAATTTCAGGTTACCAAAAGTATCATACTTACTGCTACAACAACGGTTTGCGTTTACCTTCTTACGCCAATATTAACACCATCATTACCCAAAAACCGTCTGCAGATTGTATTTTTCTATGTAGCCATTTTGGGGACTTTATATATATGGCGGATGATTTACCAAAAGTTTTTGGCTTCACATCGTTTCAATAAGAAGGTACTTTTCCTGGCTGATGATAAAAAAGTGGATTACCTCATTTCGGAACTTGAAAAAGCGGATCCCAATTATAAGGTTATCGGTTATCTGAGTACAAGAGAATCATTAAAGCGACAAGTAAAAAGTACTAAGGTGGCACTTGAGGAACTTGAAGATTTCATTAAAGAATATTCTATCTCTGAGATTGTAATTGCGAATAAGTCTACCGAGGAGGTGCCAGTTGAGATATACGATAAATTATTGTGTTTTCTGGAAAGAGGAATCATTATAAGAGAATATTCGCAGGTTTATGAGATGAGCACCTACCGCCTTCCGGTCCAGTTTTCAGAAAAAGATTTTTATAAGTATTTCCCTTTCAGCAGAAGCAATCAGAATAAATTGTACCTATATGTTATTCGTCTTTTCGATATAATTATGTCGGTTATTGGCCTGACCATTGGAGCCTTGTGCCTGCCTCTGCTGGTTATAGGAAATTTAATGGCAAATAGAGGGCCGCTGCTTTATACTCAAGAAAGGGTTGGAAAGAACGGAATACCTTTTAAAATTTACAAATTTCGTTCGATGGTAACCAATGCCGAAGCTAACGGGGCTGTTTTTGCTTCTGTAAATGATACAAGAATCACACCTTTTGGTAAGTTTCTCCGAAAAACCAGAATTGATGAATTTCCGCAGTTTATTAATATTCTAAAAGGTGACATGGCAGTTATTGGCCCGCGTCCGGAACGCCCTGTTTTTGTGCATCAAATCGCTGAAATTATGCCGTTTTATCAAACGCGTCACGTGATTAAACCGGGTCTGACAGGTTGGGCTCAAGTGAAGCATTCGTATGGCGAAACGATAGATGACAGCCTGATCAAACTTCAGTATGATTTATATTATATCAAACACCGAAGCCTGTTCCTGGATTTAAATATTATCGTGAAAACGCTGAGTACCGTTTTATTTTTCAGAGGGCAATAATCCGAAGTTTACGACTCTTTTTTTACTTTCCAAAGCGCTGTGGCTGTTGTTGCAATAAGCGGCAGCATCATTACGAAATGCGCCTTGTTGGAAAGGATAATGATATAGACGGCAAGTAAAATATAGTTCAGTACAATAAAGCGGTTCGTCCAAATTTTGTTGTTTTTAAGTGCCATCCAAACCAGCGGCAGGAAAAACGGACTCAATAGCAATGCATTATAATTCCACAATACTTCCTCGTGCTGGGAATAGAGTCCCACTAGTGACAGGAAAAGACCAAATAATCCTGAAAGTGTTAAATAAATCAGCGCTACTTTTCTGTTTTTATAAGCGAAAAAGGCAACAAGAAGTAAAATTCCGGCGAAAGTATAGAAATTGTTCCAAAGCGATTTGTGTGCTTCGGTTTCCTGTCTTTTATAAACATTAACGGTAGCATCGGTTAAGGGCTTGCCGTTATTTTTTGTCTTCTCAACACCTTGTAATAATTCAATCGGAAGAAATAATTGGTCCGACTGACTGTCGGTTTTCGCCCCGAACATTAAGTTGATACCCAGGTTTTCATAAAACTTATCGGTCTGATAATCGTAAAGGATTTGACGGTATTTTTTTTGAGTATCCGGAACATCAGTGGAAATCGGCTCAGTCAAAACCATATTAATCACATCGCGAACCATGGTCGTGCAGTTTCGGTCGATGAATTTATACGTGTAAAATCGTTTGTCTGAAGAAAGCACCTTGTTCAGCTCGGAGTAGATTCTTTGTTTTTGGGAATGCGTCAGATTCAGCTCCTGTTCAAAAATATCCCTGTTGTCGTAGACATAGTTATAGTTGAAGTCGTAGAAAGTGCTGGTCGTAACAAAATATTCCAGATCACCTTTGATGAACTTTCCATAAAAATTTGGCGTACTGAAATCGAAGGCACCATAATTATAGACCACATCAATATGATGTACAGTATCATTGATTCGCAAAGCCGTATGCCCGTAAAGGGAATACAATTCATCTCCGGTTCCACACGTGAGCAGACTGATCTGCGCTTTTTCTGACAGATAAGGATTTTGACCCTGAAGTGAAGCAACGAAGCTGAAAATGAATAATAAAGAGAAGAAAAGATTTGTAAAGTTATGTCTCATTATCTGAAAATACCTAAGTCGACTTTTAGTGAAAAGATGTTGGAATATAATGCAGCACTCTGGTCACCGATATCGGTTAAAGCATAATCCACCTGAATGCCTTTGTATTTGAAACCTACGCCGATATTAGGCTGGAAACTCAAACTTGATGAATTGTCAATTTCAGTAATGCGCTGAAAGTTACCCACGCCGGCACGAAGAAAAACCAAATCGATATAACCCGCTTCAAAACCAATTGCCGGATCGATGCTGACAATATCCGTAGAAACAATATCATTGGTTTTTGCAAACTGCATGTTTAAATTGGCAGCGGTCAACAAACTATAGTCGTGACGAATGATGAATTTTTTTGACAGTCCCAATTGTGCTTTAGGTAAGGTAATTTCGGAAGTTTCAGGCAATTCCTGATTTTCACCCGGAACTGCATCCTTTATTCGCTGGTATTCTTCCTCATCAATTGCCCAGACATTATAGGTTGTAGTAATATCGCGTAGCATTAATCCGAATTTCCATTCGTCTTTGGATTCATATTGTAGTCCCAAATCAAAACCAAAACCCCATGAGCTGGCAAACTTACCAATCACACGACGGATGATTTTTGCATTTACGCCATAGTTGAAACCCTGTACCGGCAACGCCCGCGCATAGGAAACGGTCAGCCCATAATCGGCAGCGGAGAAAAGACTGATTCGGTTATAATCGATATTTCCCTGACTGTCGATAAGCTGTGTAGTGTTTAAGATATCATCAACCCCAAAACGGATCAATGATACGCCAACAGCACTTCTGTCATCAAGAGGCATGGCAAAAGCAGCGTAATCGTATTGCGCAATATTGGCAAAATAACTGGCATGCATTAAGGAAATTTGCTTGTCTTCTAATTTCAAAAGACCTGCCGGATTCCAGTAACCTGAATTCACATCTGCCGTATGGGAAACTACCGCATTGGACATTCCAAGCGCAGCCGCATCGACACCGATGTTCATGAATTCATTAGAGTATTTTCTAACAGCCTGACTGTAAGTAAGTATCGAGGTGAGCAGGAATGTTAGTAAGTAGGTCTTTTTCAAAGCCAATTATTTTTACAAATATGAAACGAGCACGTGGACAAATATACTATAATAAGATGAAACGTCCATTAAAAACATTCTTTCAAAAGAGTACGAAATAGCGGGTTACCGGGCAACCTTTCACTACAATTACTTTTTTCCTAAGAAATAAAAATCTCAATTACTAAACTCAATTTTGTATTAACTTATTGTATAACTTTGTGTCAGTTTAAAAAGAAAACGTATGTCATTTAAAAAACAGATTCCCAATTTTATTACTTTCTTAAATCTTATCGCAGGGCTTTTAGCTTTAATTCACGCTTTCAACGGTAATTATAACGAAGCTTTTTCATTGGTATGCCTTGGTATCTTTTTCGATTTTTGGGATGGTTTTTTTGCAAGAATATTCAATGCGCAAACGTCGCTCGGAGTACAGCTCGATTCCCTTGCTGATATGGTGACTAGCGGTGTGGTTCCGGGTGTTGTGATGTACAAAATGCTTTCGGACATTCAGGAGAATCAGGATATTTATACTTTAACGCCGGATACTTATTACATGGGAGTGGTTCCTTATATCGGATTTATCATTACAATCGCATCATGTTATCGCTTGGCGAAATTCAACATCGATACGCGCCAGACAGATTCTTTTATCGGATTGCCAACGCCGGCCAACGCGCTTTTAATCATGAGTATTCCGATGATTTTGTTTGCCAACCAGTATGAATGGCTTTCCAACATATTAAGCAACCCGTATTTTCTTGTAGGCTTGTCTTTCTTAAGCGCTTATTTACTAAACGCCGAGATTCCTTTATTTTCTCTAAAAGTGAAGTATTTCAGCTGGGAGAAGAACAAACTGCAGGTGATATTTTTGGCCATCTGCGCAGTTTTGTTGCTGTTTTTTCAATATTTAGCTATTCCGATGATTATTCTTTTCTATGTATTGCTTTCAGTTATAAACAATAAGTTTTTAGTTAAGCAGGCTTAATTCATGAAACGCGTTACTGCGAAAAAAAACATACCTCCTAAACGAATAAAACCAAAGAAAACGGGTCAGACGCCCTTTGGTAAATTGCTCCTGATTGCCTTGAGCATTTTCTTTGTGCTTTTTATTTTCGGTGCCCTGTACAATTACAGAACCAGTTTGTTGTGCTATTTAGGTTTTAGATCAGAAAGAGATACTGAACTTACCGAGGAAGAACGCGAAATAGAAGACCTGCGCATTTTTGAAGTGTTAAGCCGACACGATACTAAACTGGCCGGCTTTGATGTTTCTGAATATCAGGGAAAAATCCAATGGGATAAGATTGATAAGATCGACGAAGATTTTCCGTTGAGTTTCGTTTTTGTAAGAGCAACTGCCGGATGCAAGCGAACGGATTGCCGTTTTGATGAAAACTGGAAAGCGGCGAAAGAAAATTTTTTCATCAGAGGCGCATATCATTATTATCGTCCCAACGAAAATTCTATTGCCCAGGCCGATCATTTCATAAAAACAGTAAGACTGGGGAAAGGCGATTTACCTCCGGTTCTGGATATTGAAAAGCTGCCACGCGAGCAATCCATGGACAGTCTTAAGGTTGGATTACGCCGATGGTTAAAACGCGTCGAAAACCATTATAAGGTAAGGCCGATTATTTATTCGGGCGAAAGCTATTATACTGATTTTTTAATGGAGGAATTCAAGGAGTATCCGTTTTGGATTGCGAATTACAATTATTCGGTCGGAACCATTAAAGACGGCTGGATGTTCTGGCAGTTTACGGAAAAAGCCCAGATTAAGGGGATAAAAGGTTTGGTTGACGTGAATGTCTACAATGGAAATATTGAAAATCTGAAAGCGCTTACGATTGATTAATGTTATTCTTCCGATGCAATAAGCAGCAGGCATAAAATCAGCAGTGCGCTATATTCCATTCCGCCGGACTGATACCCTACCACAAACCATCCGTTAGCGGCATGCACCAAAACGACTCCCATAATAAGCTGGAAAATAAAAAAAAGCGAGATGATTTTTTTGAAGCGGTTAAGAATCAGCAAGGTTCCGCCAACAAGTTCAAAAATGGTGATTGTCCAGGCTAAAATATCCCCGATTATAAATCCCTTACTGTTTAAGAAATCCCCAAAATCCCCAACCGTTCCTGCGTAAATACGAATGCATCCGTGGGCGATAAGAAAAAGAGCTACGGCAATCCGCAGTGTAGCTACAAATTGTTTGGTGGTTAAAAACGGGAATTTTTTGAGCATGATTAAAATTGTAAATTTTTTTTTCTTGAAGGCTTCAAAATTAAAGTCGGTATCCAATTCCAATCCCTACATTGACTGTCCCAAATGATGGTGTAAAAGAACGGCTGGACGAAGAATAATTGTCTATCGTGGTAACGTTTTTAAATTCCGGGCGGGCACCTATATAATCCAGGTTTGTTAGTAAGCAAATGTCTTTATTCAAATCATATTTTACTCCCAATCCCACTAAATAGGAAAAGGCTGTTGCACTGGTGCTTTTTTCTTTTACAATATAGATTTCTCCTGTGTTTGGATTGGTAAATTTATCCGTAAAGTCGGGAAGTAGTATTGTTGAAAAACCAAATAGGATTCTGGATTCAACACTCCATTTTTGATGAATTGGATAAGAGCAATAACCTCCTGCCAATAACCCTCCCACAAGCCAGGGATTACTTTGATAAGTTTCTGTGAAGCCTTCCCTTGCTAGATCCATTTGGTTGGCTTTACCTGGTTCGTCTATGCTGTTGGCCTGTCCGTAAAATACGGCAGCCACTCCAAAGTATTCATGAAGTTTATATGCCATTGCAATATCAAACATGATTCCGGTCTTTGCATAACACGCGGAAGAATTTCTTCGGTCATTACTTGCGAAATCACCACTTGGAATGCTTGAACCTATTGAAACCGCAATGTAACCGCGTTCCGATTTTAATGGTTTGTAAGACGCTTTTGAAATAACAGCTTCCTTAGTTATTTTTAGGATTTCATCCATTTTATAAGCATATACGCTCCCGTCTTTGGTTTGTATTTTGATACTTTGATTAGGAACCTGCTCTATGATCATCCCTCTAATGATACTTTCATTTTTCAGGTAAACGACATCTTCCATGTTTTTTTGCGCGATCGTAAGATTGCTTATTAAAAATAGAATAAGCAAGAATGTTTTTTTGAAGCTGGTTTTCATTTAAACGGAAGTCTTTTTAGATGACAAATGAATTAATTTACAAATTGCAACTGGTGCTATTCAAATCCTCAAATATTACAGGATTGGCATTATTCCCAAACATACGAAAGTATATTGTACCATTAAATCTAATCGGGAGAATTGCGCAAAGATTTGTGAGTGAGGTGTTTGAGTAGACATAAAGATTGCCCCAAAATACTGATACAGACTCTAAACCGTTAAGAGAACTAAGGGAGGGATTGTAGCGTATAGTTAATCCTCCAGAGGGATGTGTTCCGGAATAAGAACCTTGTATTTTGGTTAATGATGTAAGGTGTGCAATTGATGTCAGAACATTGTTGTTTTCGATACTCAATGATGATATCTCAGTTAAATTTTGTAAGCCTAAAAGTGATGTTAGCCCATCATTGTTATTAATTACTATGGAATTCATTTTTGTCAGCTGTTCTAATCCTTGCAAATTGGTTAGAGAGTGGTTTCCTTCACTATTAAATACTCCAAGTTGAGTAATATTGTGGAGTCCTTGTAACGATGCAAGCGATTGATTTTCAGTAAGTTTTATGCTTGATACTGATGTTAAATTAGAAAGTCCTTGTAAAGAGGTTAATGATTGATTGTTATATAAATCTAAATTACCGAGTTGCTGTAAGCTGTTCAAGTGATCTAGGTTATTTAACATTGGACATGATTTAATTTCGAGAATGGTTATACTTTCAAAATTTTCGGCACCATGCAAATTGTTAAGGATTGGGCAGTTGTTTATTTCTAAAATTATGATATGCTTAATGTTTTCAAATCCTGCAAGATTTTGAAGTAATTCGTTATCAATTATTTTGTATCGGGAAGCCTCCGCAGTGGTATTTACAGCTGCACTTATATAATTAAGATTTGCCAGAGCATCATTATTATTAATTTCGTAAGTCTTCCCTCCAGTCATATTTTGTAACCCCTGAAGCGAAGTAAGCAATGGATTGTTGATAATTCTGATGTCTCCATTTGTTTTGGTAATGGTGGAAAGCCCCGCTAAACTTGTTATATTGCTGTTTGCGGTGCGACTACCAATTGTTAAATGTCCGTCTAATATTCGACAATAGCGGAATGCAGCAAATGCGTTCACTTCTGCCTGAGTAGTCAAAACAACGTCGCCGTGATAAATGCATTCAACAATAGGATCCGGATCTGGATCTGGATCAGAACCTGGTCCTGTCGGAATGTCTGAAGCAATAGGGTCTTCTGTAGGGCTACAGGAAAATAGCACTATAGAAATCAGAGAAATTAATAAAAATAATTTTCTTTTCATGTGGAATATTTTTTATATAAACCAGATTTACTATGTTTTATTGCCAAGTCATTCAAAATTATCACTAAAATTCTAATTTCTTCTTTCTCAATTCGAAATTCTGACCCAAATAAACGCGTCGTACCATTTCGTCCTGAACCAATTCTTCCGGAACACCCGCTTTTAGGATTCCTCCTTCAAACATAAGGTATGTTTTGTCGGTAATCGCTAAGGTTTCCTGTACATTATGGTCGGTAATAAGGATTCCGATGTTTTTGTTTTTTAACTGGGCTACAATACGCTGGATGTCTTCCACCGCTACCGGGTCAACTCCTGCGAAAGGCTCATCTAAAAGAATAAATTTTGGATCGGTTGCAAGACAGCGCGCGATTTCCGTACGACGACGTTCTCCACCCGAAAGTAAATCCCCGCGGTTGGTACGAATATGCTGTAAGCTGAATTCGTCAATCAACGATTCCATTTTAGCTTCCTGCTCTGCTTTGGAAAGGTTGGTAAGCTGTAAAACACTCAGGATGTTGTCTTCGATGCTCAATTTTCTGAAAACCGAAGCTTCCTGTGCCAAATAACCAATTCCGTGTTGTGCACGTTTGTACATCGGGAAATCGGTGATATCGGTATCGTCCAGATAAATGTTACCGGCATTAGGTTTTACCAATCCTACAATCATGTAGAAGGAAGTGGTTTTCCCGGCACCATTCGGACCTAATAATCCAACAATTTCTCCACGATTCACCTCTACCGAAACGCCTTTTACCACGCTTCGCCCTTTGTAGGTCTTAATTATATTTTCGGCTCTTAACTTCATTTTCTCGGTTATTCGTTTTTCCGATTATTCGGTTATTCGGCAAATTAACGAATAAACAAATAACCAAATCAACACATTAACAAATAATTATTCCTGGTTTTCCAATGCTTCCCAGAATTCATACGCTCTTCGCAGATGCGGGATAACGATGGTTCCGCCCACTAAGGTAGCAATTCCCATAGCTTCCATCATCTCTTCTTTGGAAATTCCCTGTTTGTAAGAGGTTTCCAGGTGGTATTTGATGCAGTCGTCACAACGCAAAACTGCTGAAGCTACCAATCCCAGCAACTCCTTGGTCTTTATATCCAGAGCACCGTCCATGTAGGCATTGGTATCCAGATTGAAAATGCGTTTCACGATTTTGTTGTTATCGTTTAACAGCTTTTCGTTCATTTTCGAACGGTAGTCGTTGAATTCTTTTACTATATCAGCCATAATCAGGTTGTTTTCAGTTCTTCTTTTTTGGTTACGAAACGCGAGATGAAAATACTCACTTCATATAAAATCACCAACGGGATAGTCACAATCGTCTGACTGATAACATCCGGTGGCGTAACAATCGCCGCAATAATCAGGATAATTACATAGGAATATTTTCGGTAATCGCTCAGGAATTTCGGTGTTACTATGCCTAGTTTGGAAAGGAAATAAATCACGATCGGCAGTTCGAAAACCAGTCCGGTTGCCAAGGATGTCGTTTTTACCAGTCCGATATACGAATCGACATCAATCTGGTTGGTTACATGGTGACTTATGGTAAGATTCGCCAAAAAATTAATCGACAGCGGCGTCAGAATGTAATATCCAAAAGCGACTCCGAGGAAGAAAAGCATCGAGGCTATAAAAATGAACAACTTGATATTCTTTCTTTCTTTTTCGTAGAGCGCCGGACTCACAAATCCCCATAGATTCCATAAAATATAAGGAAAAGCTACCACAAATCCCATCGTGATGGACGTCCAGATCAACATTGAAAACTGGCCTTCCATAGTTCGGTTTTGCAATTCGAAAGGTAATTCCTGAATACAGAAGCTTTTGTCCAGGTTATACGTGTTGGCCAAGTCGCAGAAGAAGCGATAGGTTACAAAATTCCCGTCTTTCGGACCGAAGATTACCGTATCAAAAATAAAATCGCTGAAATAATACGCAACACAAGCGCCAAGTAAAATCGCTATTGTGCTTCTGACCAATACCCATCGAAATTCTTCCAGATGGTCCAAAAAGGACATTTCTTTCGGAGACTTTTTATTTGCCATTATATAATTCCTTCTTTTAAAATATCATGAATGTGAAGAATGCCTTTGTATTCTCCGTTATCCACAACGACCATTTGGGTAATGGAATGGTTTTCCATAGTATTGAACGTATCTACGACCATGTCCGAAAGCTGTACGGTTTTCGGGTTTTTAGTCATAATATCTTTTGCTGATAAATCGCTGAACGTATCTCTTTTTTCAAGCATTCTTCGGATGTCACCATCGGTAATGATGCCTACGATATGGTCGTTTTCCACCACAGCAGTAACCCATATACGTTTCTCGGAAATTTCCATAATCACATTCTTGATGCTGGCTTCCGGGCTTACCTGTGGGCGGTGCGTCTGATCAAGCATGTCTACTACGCGAAGCAGTAATTTCTTGCCCAAGGCACCTCCGGGATGGTATTTTGCAAAATCCTCGCTTCTGAAATCACGCATTTCCATCAGGCAAACGGCTAAGGCATCACCTAAAACCAATTGTGCCGTAGTGCTATTGGTTGGCGCTAAATTGTTGGGGCAGGATTCGGCATCCACATGTGCATTTAAAACACAGTCCGATTCTTTGCCTAAAAAGGAGCTTTTGTTGGCCGTCATTCCGATAAGCGTATTTCCGAAACGCTTTAACAAAGGAACCAGAACTTTTATCTCCGGACTGTTGCCGCTTTTCGAGATGCAAATCACGACATCTCCCGGCTGCAGCATTCCCAAATCGCCGTGAATGGCTTCGGAAGCGTGTAAAAACATCGATGGTGTTCCGGTGGAATTGAAGGTAGCTACCATTTTTGTTGCGATGATCGCGCTTTTGCCGATTCCCGTCACAACAAGCCTTCCTTTGCAGTTATAGATAAGTTCTGTGCTTTTGGCAAAGTCCTCGTCAAGAAAATCAACGAGTTTTGCAACGCTCTCACTTTCAGAAAGTATGGTTCTTTTGGCTGTAGCCAAAATGGATTCTCTTGTTATCAAACCTAAAGTTTTATAAAATTTGTGTTTATTAAAGAAATTTGTATCTTTAATCTCTGCAAATTTATGTAAAATACCGATAAAAAATAATGAAACCAAGCGAAATTGACTTACACAAAGAGTTAAAAAAATATTTTGGTTTTAACCAATTCAAAGGTTTACAGGAAGGTGTTGTTAAAAGTATTATTACCGGCAACAACACTTTTGTGATTATGCCTACCGGAGGAGGAAAATCGTTGTGTTACCAATTGCCGGCTTTAGTGCTGGATGGTACTGCTATCGTGGTTTCTCCTTTAATTGCACTGATGAAAAATCAGGTGGATGCTATTCGAAGCTTATCTTCAGAATACGGCATCGCACACGTTTTAAATTCCTCGCTTACAAAAACTGAAGTCAACCAGGTGAAGAAAGATATCTCATCCGGATTGACCAAATTGTTATACGTCGCCCCCGAATCGTTAACAAAAGAAGAATATGTTGAATTTTTAAAAGGCGTGCCGATTTCTTTTGTTGCCATCGATGAAGCCCACTGTATCTCAGAGTGGGGTCACGATTTCCGGCCGGAGTACCGCAACTTAAGAAGCATCATCAAGCAATTGGGCGATATCCCGATTATTGGTTTAACCGCTACTGCAACCCCAAAAGTTCAGGAAGACATTCTTAAGAATCTGGACATGACCGATGCTAATACGTTTAAAGCGTCATTCAACCGTCCGAATTTGTTTTATGAAGTACGTACCAAAACCAAAAATATTGAATCGGATATTATCCGTTTCATCAAGCAGCACAAAGGAAAATCAGGCGTAATTTACTGCCTGAGCCGAAAAAAAGTGGAAGAAATTGCACAGGTGCTGCAGGTTAACGGGATCAGCGCTGTTCCATATCATGCCGGGCTGGATGCTAAAACGCGTGCCAAACACCAGGACATGTTCCTTATGGAAGATGTGGATGTAGTTGTGGCCACGATAGCCTTCGGAATGGGAATCGACAAGCCTGATGTTCGTTTTGTAATCCACCACGATATTCCGAAGTCACTGGAAAGTTACTATCAGGAAACGGGTAGGGCAGGACGTGACGGCGGAGAGGGACATTGCCTGGCGTATTATTCATATAAAGATATCGAGAAACTCGAAAAATTCATGGCCGGAAAACCGGTTGCTGAACAGGAAATAGGTTTCGCACTGCTGCAGGAAGTTGTTGCTTATGCAGAAACTTCGATGTCGCGCCGTAAATTCCTGTTGCATTATTTCGGTGAAGAATTTGACGAAGTAAACGGAGAAGGTGCCGATATGGATGACAATGTTCGCAATCCGAAGAAAAAAGTGGAAGCCGAGGATCAAGTCGTTACCCTTTTGGAAATCGTTCGCGATACGAAAGAAATGTACAAATCCAAAGAAGTGATTTTTACGCTAATCGGAAAAATAAATGCAACCATTAAAGCGCATAAGACCGATGCTCAGAAATTCTTCGGAAAAGGAAAAGATCACGAGGAAAAATACTGGATGGCATTAATCCGTCAGGTTTTAGTGGATGGCCTGCTTTCCAAAGATATTGAGACATACGGCATCCTGAAACTGACTAAAAAAGGAAACGATTTCATCAAAAAGCCGCATTCGTTCATGATGTCAGAAGACCATGAATACAACGAAACCGAAGACGAAGCCATTGTAACAGCGGCGAAATCTTCAGGTACCGCCGATGAGGCTCTGATGGCTATGCTGATTGACCTGCGTAAAAAAGTAGCCAAAAAACTGGGGGTACCGCCGTTTGTGGTATTCCAGGAGCCTTCTTTGGAAGATATGGCCTTAAAATATCCTATCTCAATCGACGAATTGAGCAACGTTCATGGAGTCGGAGAAGGAAAAGCTAAAAAATACGGTAAAGAATTCGTTGAACTGATTGCCCGTTATGTGGAGGATAATGACATTATGCGTCCGGATGATCTTGTGGTGAAATCCACTGGAGCCAATTCGGCGTTGAAGTTGTATATTATTCAGAATATTGACCGAAAACTTCCGCTTGACGATATTGCAAAAGCAAAAGGCCTTGACATGGATACGTTGCTTAAAGAAATGGAGCAGATTGTCTATTCGGGTACGAAGCTGAATATCAAATACTGGGTGGATGAAATTCTGGATGAAGACCAGCAGGAAGAGATTCATGAGTATTTCATGGAATCACATTCCGACAAGATTCAGGACGCGCTCGATGAATTCGAAGGCGATTATGATACCGAAGAACTCCGACTGATGCGCATTAAGTTTATCAGCGAAGTAGCGAATTAGTTTTGAGATTGCAGAAGGCAGAAGACAGATTTCAGAGAGTCAGCAAGAAAAACTAATTATAAATAATAAAAACCCCAATTGATTTTCAGTTGGGGATTTTTTATGAAATATGGCAGAAATACGAACTAAAAGCGGATGCTGAATTACTAACCCCTGCCTTCTGGTTTTTGCAAACTGCTATCTGATCACTGCTTACTCGAAAACTTCCCCCCGATGCGGTTTCAAAGCATCCCTTACCGAAATCATATACTCGTCGGTAACGACCATATAAGCAATGGCATACATATCATTGATAACTTCAAATCCGGTGATGTTAATCGGCAGTTTTTCTATTTCAATGTATTCTCTTAAATGGATTTCATGATGCTCTGCGGTTTTGGCTGCAGCCGGTCCGCGGAAATCCCATAATAATTTTATCTGACGCTGCATTTTTTAAAAGACTAAGGTTTTGCAAAAAGCAAAGGTACTAGGTTGATTTGGAAATTTGTACTTTTGTAACCGATTGTATTTAAAAATCCAATGATCTCACATCTAACGATCTAAAAATCTAATAATCCATTATCTAAGAATGCCCAAAGAATTACTGATACAGGTTGCACCCGAAGTTGCCGCAAATCCGATCTTGCTGAAAGAACATTTAGCAAAGCAGTTGCATGTGAAAACTTCAGAAATACAGCATGTTGCAATATTGAAACGTTCCATTGACGCGCGTCAGAAAGCGATAAAAATTAATGTAAAGGCAAATGTATTTTTTCAGGGTGAACCGTTTACAGAAAGTAAAATCGAGCTTCCGGAGTATAAGAATGTTTCCAATTCGGAACCAGTAATTGTTGTGGGTGCCGGTCCGGCCGGACTTTTCGCTGCGCTTCAGCTAATTGAATTAGGTGTAAAACCAATTGTGATTGAAAGAGGAAAAGATGTTAGAGGCCGTCGCCGCGATTTGAAAGCGATTAATGTCGATCATATCGTAAACGAAGATTCAAACTATTGTTTTGGGGAAGGTGGTGCCGGAACGTATTCTGATGGAAAGCTATACACCCGTTCCAAAAAGCGCGGGGATGTTGACAGGATTTTGGAAATATTGGTAGCCTTCGGTGCAACACCGGATATTTTAGTGGAAGCCCATCCGCATATCGGAACCAATAAATTACCGCAGATTATCCAGGACATGCGCGAGAAGATTATCGAGTTTGGCGGACAAGTGCTTTTCGAAACCCGTGTGACTGATATTCTGGTGAAAAATAATGAAGTGCAGGGCATCGTAACCCAAAACGGCGATACAATTGACGCGAAAAAAATAATACTGGCTACGGGACATTCGGCACGCGATATTTTCGAATTATTAGACCGGAAAAAAATATTTATTGAAGCTAAGCCTTTTGCTTTGGGTGTTCGTGCTGAGCATCCGCAAAGCCTGATTGACAGTATTCAATATTCGTGTGATTTCCGTGGCGAATTTTTGCCGCCGGCACCATATTCGATTGTAAAGCAAGTAAATGGCCGGGGAATGTATTCATTCTGCATGTGCCCGGGTGGCGTGATTGCTCCCTGCGCAACAAGTCCGGGCGAAGTGGTTACTAACGGTTGGTCGCCTTCGAAAAGAGATCAGGCTACAGCCAATTCCGGTATCGTGGTTGAACTAAAGTTGGAAGATTTCAAACCGTTTGCCAAATTCGGCGCGCTGGCAGGAATGGAATTTCAGAAAGCGATTGAACAAAAAGCATGGTATTTGGCCGGACAAACCCAAAAAGTTCCGGCGCAAAGGTTGGTAGATTTTACGCAAAGCAAAGTGTCAAAAGATATTCCGAAAACTTCATATGTTCCGGGAACAACTTCGGTGGAACTCGGACAGGTATTTCCGGGATTTCTAACGCAGATTATGCGCGAAGGATTTGTTCAGTTTGGAAAGTCGATGCGTGGTTATTATACCAATGATGCGGTCCTGCATGCTCCGGAAAGCCGTACTTCTTCACCGGTGCGTATTCCGCGTGACAATGAAACCTTAGAGCATTTGCAGATTAAAGGGCTTTATCCTTGCGGAGAAGGAGCCGGTTATGCAGGCGGAATTATCTCTGCGGCTATCGACGGAGAGAAATGTGCGATTAAGTGCGTACAGGCTATGAATTTATAAACTGCCGGTCTTACTCAGCAGTTGTCGGATCGATAATATTGGCTACTTCATTGACTGCATCGGCAGGAAAACCACCTTCTTTTGCGTGCTGACGAACCATTTCTTCATTAGGGGCAATATACACGCAATATATTTTATTTCCGGTCACATAGCTTTCCACCCATTGGATTTCAGGCCCCATTTTTCGGAGTACATCGCAGGAAGTCATTGCAATTTCTTTTAATTCATCTGAATTGAGAGCTCCAGCCCCTGGAATATCTCGTTCGATTACATACTTTGGCATAGCTTGAAAATTTAATTTCCTACTCGTATGGCTTTTCGGTTTTGCCCCGTTTATTTGAGTGATCACTGGACTTCACTGTTGAGAAAAAGCAGGCCTAAAGTTACCTATTTTTCTGCTTAAATCCTAAATGATTCTATTGTAAAATATTAATTTTCAGATAAATATGTTTTCATAAAACAAAAAACCGCAACAATAGTGCGGTTCATTATAATTTCGATCTATAAGCTTAATTATCCGAATGTAACGCCATTCGATTTCCTTCACTGTCCATGAAAATTGCCATGTAACCGTATTCCGGTGAGATTTGCTTTTTAGGGACAAGTATTTTTCCACCCGCAGCTTCTAATTTGTCTACCACTGTCTGCAAATCCGGATTGGCGTTCATATAAACCACTGGGCCGTTTGGTCCGGGGTGATAAAATTCCTCATTATAACACAAAGAGCAGCCGGTTTCCTTATGCGGAAAAATCCCCATGCGAATTGGTCCGAATGCAACATCTTCAACTTGTGTGTCGAAAATAGTTTCGTAGAATTTTTTAGCTCTTTCAAAATTGCTTACCGGTATTTCAAACCAGTGGGTCCAGTTTTTTTGCATAGTTCCTTTTTTTAATTTCTTAAACGCCAAAAAGCTTCTTTATCAATTTTGCTCATTATAAATTTCCGGTTCGTAGGTTACTCTTGCAAAATTCTTTGTAATTAATTCGGTATCAATAATTTTGCCACTCTCAAATTTAAGAATTTTGTCCCTCCAGATTTCATTCCTGCGGTAAAATTGTCCGTTTATTTTTAAAAATTGGTGTTCTTTTTCGGTTACATGATAGGCGTAATCAAGTTCTTTGTCAATACGAAGCTCGCCTTCCAGACACTTGTCGGAAAACCATAAGTTAATCTGAAAAGTATGTTCCGTATTATTGGTAAACTGGTAATCCCTGTAATTATAAAATACTGTTGCACCACTGCCAAACGGCAAAACTCTTCCGTCGTCAGGAAAAGGATCAAACGAATGATGGTAACGTTCAGTCACGGTTAGCGGACTATGAATCACCAGCCAATGGATTAGGTTGGAGATCTGACAAATTCCGCCTCCAATTCCTGCTCGTGCTTCTCCGAATGTTAATTCCATTCCCAGTAAATAACCTTTTCGTTTGGTAGGAAGTCCGACAAGTTTGCAGAATGAAAATGTTTCTCCGGGTCTTATGATAATCCCGTCAATGCTTTTAACCGCAATTTTCAGATTGGTTACTTTGTTTATTTGAAGCTGCTCGTTATTGTCGCCAAGTTTCTTTAACAGAACAGATTGATGTTTTTTTATTCGGCTTGAAAGTTTGTTTGTGGTTCTGTATTTAGAATACTTTTTATCGTCCAGATACCATTCGGTCATGCGTTTCAGTCGTCTTGTCCAAACGGCTAAAAAATATAAAACGGGATGACGCTGACTTACTAATTTTCGTTGTTTCACGGTATTGTTTTGAAATGGCTGTTGTTCGCAGACTTTATTTAATAATTCTGTTTGTATTTCTAAAAGCAGCTACCAATTCAGGATAATTATCCAAATCAGTTAAGCAAGGAGCCCATTTATGATATGTGATGTTTTGTCCGATAACAAAATTATCGTCTAGCAAATCCTCATTAATTTCGGTTCGTTCCCTAATCAGGACCAGAACTTCGGTATCTTTAATTTTATCAGCTAATTTTTTGGGATCTTTTCGGTCTCCTTCAGAATTATTACCTCATGATTGTTTAGTAATGCTATGCAGGATAACTGGCTGGCAGCGTTTTGATAATCGTCAAGGATAGTGATTTTCATGCGCGAATTTGTAAAAATTTCCAAACAAATATACGAAGGGCAAGAGAAAACTTTCCATCTGTCAAACCATTTCTTTTTCGTATTTTTGACGTGTAATATCCGAGTATGACAGAAGAACGCGTAATATTAGTCAATGAAAATGATGAGCAAATTGGCCTGATGCCAAAGCTGGAAGCGCATGAAAAAGCATTGCTGCACCGTGCCTTTTCCGTGTTTGTCCTGAATGATAAAAAAGAAATCATGCTCCAGCAGCGGGCACATCATAAATACCATTCGCCTTTGCTGTGGACCAACACTTGTTGCAGCCATCAGCGTGAAGGGGAAACCAATATTCAGGCGGGAACGCGTCGTTTATATGAAGAAATGGGTTTTACCACCGAGCTGAAAGAGCTATTTTCATTCATCTACAAAGCACCATTTGATAACGGTCTGACCGAGCATGAACTGGATCATGTAATGATTGGCTATTACAACGGAGAGCCTGATATTAATGAAGATGAGGCGGAGAGCTGGAAATGGATGTCTGTTGAAGCTGTAAAATCCGATATGGAACAACATCCGGAGATTTATACCGTTTGGTTTAAGATTATTTTTGATGAATTTTATCATTTCCTAGAAGAACATACCGTATGAGAGTAACTGTCAGCCGAAAAGCGCACTTTAACGCAGCGCACCGTTTGTATCGTAAAGACTGGTCTGACGAGATGAACAATCGCGTGTTCGGGAAATGCAACAATCCGAATTTTCACGGACACAATTATGAACTTATCGTGAGTGTTACCGGAAATATTAATCCGGAAACGGGCTATGTTATAGATATTAAGGATCTGGCCGATATTATTTATCAGGAAATTGAAGTGAAATTTGATCATAAGAACCTGAATCTGGATGTTCCGGAATTTCAGGATTTGAATCCGACTGCCGAAAACATTGCGGTGGTTATCTGGAATAAAATAAGACCGCGAATTGCTTCCGAAAAAGATCTGGAAGTGACGCTTTATGAGACACCACGAAATTTTGTAACTTATAAAGGCGAGTAAATGAACGAGATTAAAGTAGGGGATACGCTGCCGTTATTTGGCGCAAAAGATCAGCACGGAAACGATTTTTATGTTGCTTCGGTTTTACATAAAAAGGTGTTGGTGATTTATTTTTATCCGAAAGACGATACCCCGGGCTGTACTAAACAAGCGTGTTTTTTCCGTGACCAATATGAAGAATTCAGGGATTTAGGCGCAGAAGTTATCGGGATAAGCGGTGATAATATACAAACGCATCATAAGTTCGCCACGGAATATAAATTGCCGTTTGTGTTATTGTCGGATAAAGACAAAAGCCTGCGGAAACTTTTCGGGGTGCCAACTAATCTTTTAGGTTTGGTTCCGGGAAGAGTTACTTATGTTGTTGATAAAGAAGGTATTGTGCGCATGGTTTTTGAAAGCATGAATGCCGAAAGTCATTTTTCAAAGGTATTGGAGGCAATAAATACCTGGAAATAGTATGAAGACAGAATGGTATCCTTTGGTTTTTAAGCCGATAGTAAAAGACAGGATTTGGGGCGGAACAAAACTCCAAACAGAATTAAATAAAGAATTATCAAGTCAGAATACAGGAGAATCCTGGGAAATTTCTACGGTTCCGGGTGATGTAAGCATTGTCAGTAACGGAATTTTTGCCGGTTTGAATCTAAATGAACTGGTTTCGAAATATCCATCCGAAATATTGGGTACGAAAGTCCACGCGCAATTTGGCACTGCATTTCCGTTGCTGTTTAAATTTATAGATGCGAAGGAAGATTTGTCCATTCAATTGCATCCTAATGATGAATTAGCGAAGAAGCGCCATAATTCCTTCGGGAAAACAGAAATGTGGTATGTAATACAGGCAGATGAAGACTCGCGAATTATTGTGGGCTTTAAAGAAAAATCGTCTCCCGAGGAGTATCTGCATCATTTGGAGCAGAAGTCATTGCCTGCTATTTTGAATGAAATTCAGGTGAAGAAAGGCGATGTCTTCTTTTTGGAAACCGGAACGGTTCATGCCATAGGAGCAGGTATAGTTGTAGCAGAAATTCAGCAAACTTCTGATATTACTTACCGTATTTACGATTGGGACAGGGTAGATGCTGAAGGAAATTCCCGTGAACTGCATATTGAAGAAGCCCTGGATGCTATTGTCTACGATATTCACGATGCAAAAAAAGAATATGAAAACGTGGTCAACAAGAGTAATGCTGCGGTAGATTGCCCGTATTTCACCACGAATGTTATTCCGCTTGACGGGAAAATGAATTTTGGTAAAGAAGGAACTTCCTTTACGGTTTTTGTATGTACTGAAGGCGATTTTACCATCACAGCTCAAAATGGTTCTGAATATTCATTTCGGAAAGGTGATACGGTGTTGGTTCCGGCACAGCTGACTGATTTTGAATTAATCGGAAAAGCGGCTTTGTTAGAAATATTTATTTCTTAACTTATTATCTAAAGAATAGTTGTAATTTTGCAAACGAAATTTTAAATAAAATAAAATGGCAAGCGTAAAAAACTTAAAAAAAGACATCAACTTCGTATTAGGTGATATTATTGAAGCGGTTTATATCTATGAGATGACTACAACAGGGAAACCAACTGCTGAATCTGATGCATTGATTGATGAAGCTATCGCATCTTTCGACGGTTTAATCACTAAAGTGAACCAGAAAAATGTGGAGAATAAAAAAGCGCATTTCAAGCAAGTTAATAAAGATTTAGAAACTGTTGCAAATCAATTGGTTGAGAAAATCAATAAATTGTAGTCAGAAAAAATCAAGAAAAAGTGCAAATAACAATTTGGAAGTTTAAAAAACTCCATTATATTTGCACACGAATTGAGACGCCGGTGTAGCTCAGCTGGCTAGAGCAGCTGATTTGTAATCAGCAGGTCGTGGG
>NZ_CAMLMK010000024.1 GCF_946481155.1 uncultured Flavobacterium sp. | reverse complement strand
TTTTCAGTCCGCTAAAGCTGAAATTCAATCCATCCACTTTTGGTTTGGTAAACTGAAATGCTTTTGGATTTCCCAGTTGAGCATATTTGTCAATTAACGGTCCGCCGGGATAGGGAAGACCTAATATTTTTGCGCTTTTATCGAAGGCTTCACCAACGGCATCATCCGTAGTTTCACCAATGATTTCCATTTCGAAAAAGCTTTTTACTTTAATGATTTGAGTATGTCCACCTGAAATCGTCATCGCCAAAAAAGGAAATTCCGGTTTGTCGAAACCTTCCTCGTCGATAAAATGGGCTAGTACATGAGCATGCATATGATGGACCGCCATTAAAGGAATATTCAAAGCCATTGCCATCGATTTTGCAAACGAACTGCCTACTAAAAGTGAACCCATCAACCCGGGGCCTTGTGTAAAAGCGATTCCGGAAAGCTGCGATTTGTCAATGTTAGCTTTTTTCAGGGCGACATCAATTACCGGAACAATATTTTGCTGATGGGCACGCGAAGCTAATTCCGGGACAACACCTCCATATTCCTCGTGAATTGCCTGTCTTGCAACAATATTCGATAAAACTTTATCGTTTTTAAGTACGGCTGCAGCGGTATCATCACAAGAACTTTCAATAGCAAGTATATAAATTGGTGGTTTTGTCATAAAAAAGGCACGAAATTTGTGTTAATAATTCTGGCGACTGTATTATCTTTGAAATATCAATACTTAAGGGGGAAAATGCATGTCATTTTCCGTTAAAAGCTTAAATTTACAAGTCGGTTCGACAAATTTAAAACAAATTAGGGTATCAAAAAATTTAAAAAAATAACAATTCGGGTAATTTTAGGGCTAATCCTATTATTATTGCTACTTGGTATCGCACTTTCATTGCCTGTTGTGCAAACCGAGCTGGCCGAAATTGCTACGGACAAATTAAATAAAAAGTACGGTACCGATATTAAAATCGAAAAAGTAGCCGTTTCTGTTTTCGGAAGTGTGAAATTGAAGAATGTTTTGGTTTCCGATCACCACAAAGACACCCTTTTTTATGTAAATCGTCTTCAAACCAATATCCTAAGTTTTAAAGAATTAGGCGATTCACATCTGTTTTTTGGCATAGCCAGAATGGATGGACTGAATTTTAAGCTGAAAAAATACAAAGGCGAGAAAAAAACAAGCCTGGATGTGTTTGTGGCCCATTTCGATGACGGAAAAAAAGGATCTGGTAAATTCCGTTTAAAAGCGGACGAATTGTATGTGACGAACAGCCGTTTTCAGTTAATTGACGAGAATCTTAAGAACCCTAAACCGATTAATTTTACAAGAATCAATGGAGAACTTGAAGATTTTTTCATAAAAGGTCCTGAAGTTACGTCCCTGATCAATAAGCTTTCCTTAAAAGACCATCGCGGCTTATTTGTAGAAAATCTGGCTGCCGATTTTACTTATACCAAAAAAACGATCGTGCTGAAAAAGATGGATTTGAAAACAGACGAATCCTCTATAATTGGCGATGTGGCCATGAAATACAAACCTGGCGATTTTATCGATTTTAATAACAAGGTTGTATTTGACGTAAAAGTTGATAAAGGCTCGGTTTCTTCAAACGAACTGAATTTTTTCTATAATGAGTTCGGTAAAAACCAACGTTTCTTCGTGCAGACGCATGCTACCGGAACGATGAATGATTTTATTCTGAATGATTTGAAAATAGTGGACAGAAATCAGTCGGAAATTATTGGTAAAGTAAACTTCAAAAATCTATTTAAGAAATCAGAGTTCTATATGAGCGGAAATTTCGACAGGGTTACTTCTGATTATAAACGACTAAAAGCTATTCTGCCAAATATTTTAGGAAAAAAACTTCCTCAAACCTTAGATGAACTCGGAAAGGTGGATATCGTAGGTTTCGTGAAATTGACAAAAAGTACCATCGATGCCGATATTTATCTAATGTCGGAATTAGGTGAGCTGGAGTCCAAATTAGCCATGACCAACATCAACAATATTAATAATGCGTCCTATAAAGGAAATATCTCTCTGCATAATTTTGATTTAGGTGCCTTGCTTGATCAGAAAGATATTCAGCGAGCTACAGTGGATTTGGTTGTAGACGGGAAAGGTTTCAATAAAAAATATTTAAACACTTCCGTGAAAGGTGAAATACATCAATTCCGATATAACGGTTATACTTATCAGGACATAACTGTCGATGGAACTATGAAAATGCCTTATTTTAAAGGATATTTCAATAGTAATGACCCGAATCTGAAGATGGATTTCAACGGACTTCTTGATATGAGTTCGCAGGTCAAGAATTACGAATTCCAGGCCAATATAGATTATGCCGATCTGCATTTGCTGAATTTCCAAAAGAAGGATTCCATAGCTATTTTCAAGGGAAATCTGGTATTCAAAGCAAAAGGGAACACGCTTGATGACATTGACGGGAAACTTCAGATTGCAAATGCTTCTTATCAGAATACCAAAGACAGCTATTACTTTGATGATTTTGAGATAACATCCACATTTGACGCTGATCGCGTGAGAACGATTACCATCAATTCACCGGATATCATTGAAGGGAAAGTTGTCGGGAAGTTTAAAATCAATCAGGTTCAGAAACTGGTGGAAAATGCGTTGGGTAGTTTATATGCCAATTATTCTCCGAATAAAATCCAACCGGGACAATTCATGGATTTCGATTTTGTGATTTACAATAAAATCATTGAAATTTTTAATCCGAATATTGTCCTTGCGGAAAATACCGTTTTAAAAGGGAAAATTAATGCAGATGAAGGTAATTTCAAGATGAATTTCTCTTCACCGAATGTTTTGGCTTATCAAAATAAGTTTGACAATATCCGAATCGACATCGACAATAAAAACCCTTTATACAACGCGTTTATTGAATTAGACAGTATTAAGACCAAGAATTATAAGGTTTCCGATTTCAGCCTGATCAACGTGACCATGAACGATACATTGTTCGTGCGTTCCGAGTTTAAAGGCGGCGACAAAGGCCAGGATTTCTTTAACCTGAATTTATACCATACTATTGATGAAGACAATAAATCAGTTGTAGGTCTGAAAAAATCCGAAGTGAATTTCAAAAATTACCTGTGGTACCTGAATGAGAATGATGATAAGGACAATAAAGTTGTCTTCAATAAAAAACTGACTGATTTTTCAATCGAGAAAATAGCCTTGTCGCACAATGACCAGAAAATGGAATTGTCCGGTACTTTGCAAGGTAAGAACCATAAAGACATCCAGCTCGTATTTGATAATGTCGATTTAGCCAAGGTCACGCCATCGCTCACCAACATGACGTTCGGAGGTAACCTGAACGGGAAAGTCAGCGTCAAGCAGAACGATGCGGTTTATCTGCCTATGTCTTCGCTAACGGTTGACACGCTTCAGATCAACGGGTATAAATTAGGAAATCTGGATTTGCAGGTAACGGGCGATAATTCTTTTAGGAAATTCAATGTTTATTCCAACATAAAAGATGGTGATGCAGAGAGTTTCTACCTTAACGGAAATGTGGAAATAGTTAACAAACAAAGTCTTTTATCACTTGAAACGGGGTTCTCAAGGTTTAATATCGGCGCATTCGGACCTTTGTTAGGTTCAATTTTTACTAACGTACGTGGATTTGGAACCGGAAAAGCCGCAATCGTTGGAACGGTTGATAATCCGGAGATTGATGGTATATTGTATCTTGAAGAGGCGGGTATGAAAGTGCCTTATCTGGGCATTGACTATGAGCTGGAGAAAAATGCCATCGTGGACATCACGGAGCACCAGTTCCTGTTCAGGCAGATTAAAATCACAGATACAAAATACAAAACTTCAGGCGTACTGCACGGAAGCGTCCGTCATGATAAATTGAAGGACTGGGAACTTGATCTGGAAATAAAATCAAATAATTTGTTGGCTCTGGATACAAAAGACAGCGATGATGCAGCTTATTACGGCGTTGCATTCATTGATGGAGAAGCCAGTATTAAAGGACCAACTAATGCCCTTGTGGTTACTATGGAAGCAAAATCCAACAAGGGAACGTCCATTAAAATCCCGGTTAATGATTCTCAAGGTTTGGGAAATAATTCTTATATCCATTTCATAAGTGAAAAAGAGAAACTCGATAAAGAAAAGGGAATTGTTTCAGTTGAAAATAAATACAAAGGCCTTGAACTTGATTTCGATTTTAATATCACACAGGATGCCGAAATCGAAATTATTCTTGATCGAAATACCGGTCATAGTATGAAAGGACGTGGGGAAGGAACCATAAATATGGAGATCAATACGCTTGGGAAATTTAATATGTGGGGCGATTATCAGGTGTACCAGGGGGTATATAACTTCAAATATGGTGGCTTGATTGACAAGAAATTTATCGTAAAAGAATATAGTACAATAAGTTGGTATGGAGAGCCGATGAATGCTGCATTAAATCTTGAAGCAGTATATAAAACAGAAGCAAATCCGGCAGTTATCCTTGATAATCCATCGTTTAACCGAAAAGTTCCAACGGAAGTGGTAATCACTATTGACGGTAATTTAAGTAATCCGCAGCCGGACTTCAGAATCGAATTCCCAACGGTGAGCTCCGTTCTAAAATCAGAAATCGATTATAAGCTGAGTGATAAAGATACCCGTCAGACACAAGCGCTTGCTTTGTTATCGGGAGGAGGTTTCTTATCACCTGAAAATGCTTCAAATACAGTAACCGGAACATTATTCGAGCGTGCGAGCAGTTTGTTTACGGATGTATTTACCGGTGATGATGATAAGTTTAAAGTCAATGTAACATATTCACAGAGTGACCGTGATCCTTTATTGCAAACACAAAATACGGTAGGTGTTAGTATGTCCACCCAAATTAACGACAGGTTAACCATTAATGGAAAACTTGGGGTTCCGGTAGGAGGCGCAGAGCAATCATCCATTGTTGGTAATGTTGAGCTGCAAATGCTGCTGAACAGAGAAGGAAGTCTGAAAGCAAGGGTATTCAACAGAGAAAATGACATCAATTATATTGGAGAAGGAATCGGCTATACACAAGGCGTTGGTTTCTCTTATCAGGTTGATTTTGATAATGTTAAGGAGCTTTGGCGAAAAGTATTTTCCAAAAAAGACGGCGAGAGCACAAATAATAATCCGATAGATCAGATTCCGGATTCGGATTTATCACCGGATTTTATTAATTTTATCCAGGACAGGAAGAAAAAAAGTGCCGAGGAACCGAAAAAAGACTCTCAAAAGGTTCCCGAAATAGAATAGCTTCCAAAACAACAACACTTCTAAATTTTACAACACACTACTACGAAATCTGATTTTCACAGAAAAATCGGATATTCTGTGGGTATTGTATGTTTATTTATTAAATTTAATAAAACAAAATATTTATAAATGTCAGTAAGTATTAAGAAGATCGGTGTGCTTACTTCCGGCGGTGATGCTCCCGGAATGAATGCTGCTATCCGCTCCGTGGTTAGAACGTGCGCCTACCATAACATTCAGTGTATGGGAATTTACAGGGGCTTTGAAGGAATGATTGAAGGCGACATCATTGAAATGGGGCCAAGGGCGGTGAAAAATATTGTCAATAAAGGCGGTACCATACTCAAATCGGCACGATCAAAAGAATTCATGACCGTGGAAGGCCGTAAAAAAGCCCACGAACATTTGAAAAAACTGGAGATTGATGCTTTGGTAATTATTGGCGGTGACGGAAGTTTTACAGGCGGTATGGTTTTCAATAAAGAATTCGGATTCCCAATCATCGGTATTCCGGGCACGATCGACAATGATATTTTCGGTACGATGTATACCCTTGGCTATGATACTGCTTTGAACACAGTTGTTGAAGTTATCGATAAAATCAGGGACACAGCCAACTCACACAATCGCTTATTTTTTGTGGAAGTGATGGGCCGGGATGCTGGTCATATTGCCTTAAATGCAGGGATCGGAGCAGGGGCGGAAGAAATCCTGATTCCAGAAGAAAATTTAGGGCTTGACCGCCTTTTAGAATCGCTTGAACGAAGCAAGGCATCTGGAAAATCTTCAAGTATTGTGGTAGTTTCCGAAGGAGATAAAATAGGTAAGAACGTCTTCGAATTAAAGGATTACGTAGAAGAAAACCTGCCGGAATATGACGTCCGCGTATCGGTACTCGGTCATATGCAGCGTGGGGGATCGCCATCTTGTTTTGACAGGGTTTTAGCATCACGGTTAGGCGTAAAAGCAGTGGAATCTTTACTGGAAGGAAAAACCAATTATATGGTAGGGCTGATGGCCGATAAAATAGAATTAACGCCATTGGAACAAGCCGTAAAAGGCAAATCCAAAATAGATGAAGAATTATTAAGGGTATCTGATATTATGTCGACTTAGAGGAGAAGGCAGGAGGCAGAATGCAGAAGGAAGAAGGCAGAAGGCAGAAGGCAGGAGGCAGAATGCAGAAGGAAGAATGCAGAAGGAAGAATGCAGAAGGAAGAAGCAACACAATAGTAAAATAATATAAATAGCAGTGTAAATTAGTTTAAGGCTTAATTGCCTACTGCTTAAAGCAAATTAAAGTATGACGAAAGTAAAATTAGGAATTAACGGATTCGGGAGAATCGGGCGTATTGTATTTAGAGAAACGATTAAAAGAAATAATGTTGAAGTTGTAGCCATCAATGACCTGTTGGATGTGGATCATTTGGCATATTTGCTGAAGTATGATTCTGTTCACGGGCGTTTTGACGGTACAGTGGAAGTGAAAGACGGTCAGTTATACGTAAACGACAGGTTAATTCGCGTTACCGCTGAGAAAGATCCATCCGTATTAAAATGGGACGAAGCGGGAGTAGATGTTGTGGCCGAATGTACAGGAATTTTCACCACAGTGGAAACCGCATATGCACACATCAAAGGCGGTGCTAAGAAAGTAGTAATTTCAGCGCCTTCGAATGATGCACCCACATTTGTAATGGGTGTAAACCACGACAAAGTAAAACCTTCGGATCTGATTGTTTCCAACGCTTCGTGCACCACAAACTGTTTAGCACCTTTAGCAAAAGTATTGCACGACAATTTCGAAATCGTGGAAGGTTTAATGACCACAATTCACGCTACAACAGCTACGCAATTAACCGTAGACGGACCTTCGAGGAGAGATTTTCGCGGTGGAAGAGCTGCATTGTTAAACATCATTCCAGCTGCTACAGGGGCCGCAAAAGCAGTGACGAAAGTGATACCGGCTTTAGAAGGAAAACTAACCGGAATGTCAATGCGCGTGCCCGTTGCCGATGTTTCCGTAGTGGATTTGACCGTGAAGCTGAAAAAAAACACATCGTATGATGAAATCATGTCAGTGCTGAAAAATGCTTCCGAAACCTCCATGAAAGGTATCATGGGCTTTACCGAAGATGATGTAGTATCGCAGGATTTTATTTCCGATTCGCGCACCTGCACTGTTGATGCTAAAGCAGGAATTGGCTTAAATTCAACCTTCTATAAAATTGTAGCCTGGTATGATAACGAATATGGCTATTCATCAAAACTTATTGATTTATCGGTGCATATTGCCAATTTATAAAAAAATGCTATTTTTACTGAATCCCGTTGTAAGCTGGATTTTTTTATAAACAACACACATGAAATTAGTAGTAGACAGTGGCTCCACAAAAGCCGATTGGATCGCATTAGACGAAAACGGAAACATTCAGTTCACCACAAGTACTTTAGGCTTAAATCCCGAAGTTTTAACCAAAGAAGAAGTTCTAACCCGAATAAATGACCGGTTCGACATTGCACAGAACGCAGCCATTGTAAAAGAAGTTTTTTTCTACGGCGCCGGTTGCGGAACTGATAGGATGAAAAATCATCTGACCGAAATCCTACAGGAATATTTTATCAATGCGCATGTGGAAGTAAAAGAAGATACGTACGCAGCCGTTTTCGCAACAACACCAAGAGGTGAAAAGGCGATTGTCTGCATTCTGGGAACAGGTTCCAATTGCAGCTATTTTGATGGAGAAGAATTGCACCAGAAGGTACAGTCACTGGGCTATTTAGTAATGGATGATGCCAGCGGGAATCAGTTCGGGCGCCATTTAATACGCGCTTACTATTTCAATAAAATGCCAAATGAATTAGCAGAAGTTTTCGAAAAAGAATACGATCTTGATGCCGATGCTATTAAGCATAATCTCTATAAAGTTCCAAACCCGAATGCTTATCTGGCAACATTTGCAAAGTTCCTGATTCAGCATAAAGACCACGAATTCATTAAGAAAATCGTCCTGAATGACATGCAGAATTTCGTCGATTGCTACATTACACAATTCGAAAACTGCAAAGAAGTTCCGGTTCATTTCATAGGTTCGATTGCTTATTATCTGAAAGATGAATTGGAATTGGTGCTTTCCAAAAACGGACTGAAACTGGGAAATGTTTTCAGAAAACCTATCGACGGATTAATTCATTATCATTCACTAACGGTTTAAGATGGAAATAGCAATAATTGCCCATGATGGCATGAAAGCCGATTTAGTCCAGTTTCTAAACCAGAACAAAACCTTTCTGAATTCAGAGGAAGTTAATTTGGTGGCAACCGGAACAACGGGTAAAAAAGCAGAGAATGCGGGTTTTAGGGTAATGAAAATGTTGTCCGGACCCTTAGGCGGCGATGCGCAAATTGCTGCTCGTGTGGCAGAAGGGAAATGCCAGATGGTGTTATTCTTCAAAGACCCTTTAGAAAAACACCCTCATGAGCCGGATATTAATATGCTCATAAGGGTGTGTGATGTTCATAATGTTCCGCTGGCTACCAATGAGGCAACGGCACAATTATTATTGAATGCTATAGCACTGCAATCATAGAGATTTCAACATTGACGAATTTTGGCAAAGCAGCCACCTGAACTGTTTCACGTGCCGGTGCAGTTTCTTCAGAGAAATAACTTCCGTACATTTCATTCACTTTTGCGAAATCGTCCATATCACTTAAGAAAATGGATGTTTTGATTACGTTTTCAAATGTCATACCGGCAGCTTCCAAAACAGCTTTCAGGTTTTCCATTACCTGTTTTGTTTCCACAGTAACATTGGTCAAAATCAAATGACCATTTTCAGGATTGATGGCAATCTGACCTGAAGTATACAAGGTGTTTCCAACCATGACAGCCTGACTGTATGGCCCAATAGGGGCAGGAGCTTTTTCTGTAAAGATTATTTTTTTCATACTGTATTTTTTTCTGAATTTGGTTCAATAAATTATCGTAAACGTCTGTCTGGTACATTACGTTTTTCCCACTTGATGTCGCTCAATACGGAAGCTTTAATTCCGATAAAGAAGCCCCAGTTTGTGTAGGTTCCGATTGGTACCCAGTTAAAACTCATTCTCCAGCTCAATAAATCACGTTCAAAACGAAGTTGTGTAAAGGTAACACCCTTTTGGACAAAATCATACCCGGAAGAGAATCCCATTTTCCACCGCGGAGTAATATCAATATTCCCCGACATCATTAATGAGTTTCCGACAATTTCATTTTCACGATTATTGTTGGAATAGGTCAGCGAGTAGGCGAGTGTTAGGTTCCATGGAATTTTTAAGTTGTAAAACTCGTCGATTTTCTTTTCTTTCTTATCGTCGTCTTTGTCAAACAGGCTTTGTCGCTGGTCACTTAAATCAGTACCACGGCCAAACAGATCATCCGGTCTTCCTCCGTTTAAAACAGTCTGGTCAGAAGATTTTCCTTTGTCCTGGCCATCCGTACTTGACAGGGAATAGTTTATCGTAACATTAGTAGAAGTCAATCGGAAAAGACTTCCGCCATTATCAATATTATAGGTGTCAATTCTTCGTCCGGTGTTGTCAATCGCATAAGGATCTAAAATGGCACCGAAATTCAGGTTTAATTTATTATCAAAAAACTGCGTTCCTCCGGAAACCCTCATTGGCGACCAGGCTAGTGAATCGGCAGCGATATTATAACTGGTGGAGAAATTAAGGTTGTTTAAAAGCATTATTTTCTTCGGCTCCGTTTTGGTTTCGTCCTTGTCACGTACTTTCGCTTCAAAAGTGTTGCTTAACGACATTCCTATATTATTTGAATAGTGCTTTCCGGGCGCTCCGAAAATTCCGCCTTCAAAACGGGTATAATCGGCGTAAGTTGTTCCGGTAGCATCAAGTGCATAGGTTTCATAATAACGGTCAAAACTAGGAGTATAGCCATAAGATACATTCGGACGCATTACGTGACGAATAGCCTGAATTTTTTTGTCCTCACCGAATTTGAAGGTACCATAAATCGTCGTTCCGATGTTAGCGCCAAAATTATAAGTTCTATAGGCATCAAAACCATTATTTTCAATACTTTCAACTTTGTTGGTTTCCGAACTGAATTCTTTTTGGATGGTTTTAAAGTACCAGACTTCATTGTAAGTTGTATTGGCCGATACACTGAAATATTTCAGCAATTTAAAATTCGTGCTGACAGGGATGGTATGCTGAAAACCGTTTTTGGCATCACGCCACATTTCCGATTTAAAGAAAAGCGAATCTGTTGTGCGAATTCTGTTTTCGCCTCTAAGACTATATTGAAAGTTGATGTTTTTTATGAAGCCTTTTTTTATGGCATTCTTTGGTGCAAACGGAAAAATACGGTCTACACTGGCCTGAAGCGTTGGCAAAGTCATGTCAATCTGCTCCGTATTTGTATTTTGAGAATGCGTTGCTGTCAGGGAGAAATTTACCTGCGGAACGGTTTGGAACGTTTTTGCATAAGAGATGGACGAGCTTAAGTTATTGTTAAGCGACGAACCAATATTACTCTGGTTGAAGGACTGACGAAAGTACTGGCTACTACCTAAATTGACCGATGCAGAAAATCTTGAATTCGGATTGGCTTTGGCATCCTGAGCATGCGACCATTGAATGTTGTATTGCCTTGATTTGGAATAATCTGGAAAGCCACGTTCGCTAAAAACCTGATTTTCAAAACGAAGGTTCACACGTCCGTTATATCTATAGCGATTCGCATAACTACTTTCAAAACGAAGGGCGTAGCTTCCATTGGTATAATAATCCCCTAAAACAGCTAAATCATAATAATCGCTCAGCGCAAAATAATAACCGCCATTTTGTAGATAATAACCCTGTTGTCGTGTATCTCCGAAGGTAGGTATAATAAATCCGGAAACAGCTCTTTCACTCATTGGAAAATAAGCAAACGGTAATCCCAGCGGAGTAGGAACATCTGCGATTACCATATTTGTAAAACCGGCTACAACTTTTTTCTTGGGAACGAATTTTATCTTTCGGGCAAGGAAGTAATATTCAGGATCTTCAATGTTTTCGGAGGTGGTAAACCTTGCATTTCGCATAAAGTAAACCGAATCATTTTCTCTTTTGGTAACTTCTGCCTTTACCCTGAATTCACCCTGTGAAGTCCTGGAATTCCAGACCAGTGCTTTTTTAGTTTTAGTATTGAAACGAATGGAGTCAGGTTCTATCACATTTTCACCCTGCTTAAAAACGGGATTTTGCGATAGGTTTCCGATACTGTCTTTTATTCTTCCGGCATATACTTCATCTTTTTCGTAATTAAAAACGATGATTCCGGCTTTTAGCTCAATGTCTTTATAGTAGAGTTCGGCTTGATTGTATAAGGTAAGCTCCTTTTTCTTCTGATCGAATTTTTCATAATCCACAGCCTTTCGTTTTACGATTCCTTCGAGCATTGACTTCTTTTTCTTAATCGTATCGTTCTTTATGGAATCCGCTGGTTTTAAGACGTTTTTTAAAGCGATATTTAGGCTATCTTTCTGTTTTTCAGAGGTAACTGCGGGAGATTTGGAAGTGATTTCCTGAGCTTGTAGTTCAAAATTTCCAAGTGTCAGGAAAATTGATAATAAAACGATATGAAATAAGTTTGTATGCAACGCTTTTAATACTATTTTTGTAAAAATCTGGCTTAGTTTTTGACGGTTCAAACTTACATATATTTTTTGTCAAAAGTAAGCATTTAGTAAAATTATAACCTTTGTAAATTTTTAACTCTTATATGCCAGATAAAGTTAAATTATATTTATACATATTCATACTGTTGTCGTCTAATTTTCTGCTGTCGCAGTCTAAATCCAATTTTAAGGTGGTTTTGGATGCGGGTCATGGCGGAAAAGATTTCGGAGCCATAAAAAATGGGCTGAAGGAAAAAGATGTAGCACTTGATGTTGTATTGCGCATCGGTGAAATTTTAGAGCAAAATAACGATATTGATATCCTGTATTCGCGAAAAACAGATGAGTTTGTGGAGTTGCGCGAAAGAGCTGATAAAGCTAATAAGGCTAAAGCACATTTATTTGTGTCCGTACATTGTAATTCATCAACTTCTTCTAAACCTTACGGGTCGCTGACATTAGTTATGGGTATGTCACGAACTTCCACCAATTTAGAAATTGCGAAGACGGAGAATGCGGTTATTTTTCAGGAAGCTAATTATAAGAAGAACTACAAGGGTTTTGATCCCAACAACCCGGAAACACTAATAGGTTTAAAGATACTGCAGGAAGAGCAATTAAAATCTAGCATAGATTTTGCAAGTTCTATTCAGTATAAGTTTGGCAATAAGCTAAACAGAAAGAATAAAGGCGTTCATCAGCAGCCGCTGTGGGTTTTGGACGCTACCTGTATGCCAGGGGTCTTAATCGAATTAGGCTTTCTGTCAAACAAAAATGAGGCACAATATTTGGGTTCAAAAAAAGGAAAACAGGAATTGGCAAAGGCAATAGCGGAATCGATTATACAATTCAAGAAGGAATATTTCTCTGATTCAGATTCCCACCCGATCCAGGAGGAAAATGCAAAAGAAGTTGTAAATTTAAACGACAAAACTGCAAAGGAAAGCAAAGCGGTTTACAAGGTGCAGATTGGAACAAGTAAGAAGAAATTAGACACCGTTCCGTCAAATTTTAAAGGATTGAAAAATGTTACGCGTACTTATGAAAAAGGATATTATAAATATTTTTATGGGAGTGTAAATAACAATTCAGAATGTGAGAAATTATTATTGGTAGCCAGGAATAAGGGTTATAAATCGGCTTTTATTGTGGCTTCTTCCGATAATTAAACAATATAAAAAGGAGTATGAAAATGAATAATTTTTTTAAAGTGATTTTAATGGCACTGGTGCTCAGCGGAGGTACAGTGTTCAGTCAGAATAATGCAAAATTCAGAGTCGTTCTTGATGCCGGACACGGTGGAAATGACTTTGGCGCAACTTATCACGGCTATGTTGAGAAAAACAATGCCTTAAACGTAGTATTAAAAGTAGGAAGGATTCTTGAAGCCGATCCCGGTTCGCAGGTAATCTATACCCGAAAAACAGATGTTTTCATTCCTTTGGATGAGCGTGCGGATATTGCCAACAAATCCAAAGCCGATATTTTCGTTTCCATTCACTGTAATGCCAATAAAAATACAGCGGCCAGCGGCACGGAAACGTATGTAATGGGGGTTACGAGAAATGCTTCCAATTTGGAAGTGGCGAAGAAAGAGAATGAGGTGGTTACGATGGAGAAAGATTATAAAATCAAATACGACGGTTATGATCCAAATTCGCCTGAATCTGTTATTGGCATGACCGTTATCCAGGAAGAATACCTTGATCAGAGCATCGAGCTTGCCGCAGGCGTTCAGGAAGGTTTTGAAGAAGGTTTGAGCAGAAAAAGCCGTGGTGTAAAACAAGCGGGTTTTCTTGTATTGCGAAAAATCTACATGCCACGCGTACTTATAGAAATGGGCTTCGTTTCCAATAAAGAAGAAGGCGCCTTTTTAAGTTCGGATGAAGGCCAGGAGAAAATTGCTGAAGCGATCGCCAAAGCCATCTTAGACTACAAAAAAGAATACTTCGTGCCCGGAACAGAAGAATACATAGAGATTCCACGTCCGAAAACATCAGAAGTTATTCAGAAAGTTGACACTCCAAAAGTGAAGGAAATAAAGGCTAATGGCGAAAAAGGCGTAGTTTTTAAAATTCAGATTTCTGCAAGCGCTAAGCAAATGGATCTGCATCCGAGCAATTTTAATGGACTTGATGGGGTTTCAATGGAGAGCGACGGTAAAATCATAAAATACTTCTACGGAAATACAAATAACCATACGGAGTCGAAACGATTATTGGAGGAAGCTAAGGCAAAAGGCTATACTTCGGCGTTTATTGTTGCCTATAGAAATGGACAGAAAATATCAGTACAGGAAGCTTTACGATAATATAAATCCATTCTAAACTATTTTGTTTTAATTTTGTTTTAAAAATAGAATCATTTTGAAAATTACCAGAGAAGTAAAAACTGCAGTTTTAGTTATCGGATCCATCTTATTGTTCTTTTGGGGCTATAGCTATTTAAAAGGAAAAAATTTATTTGACACGTCAAGAAAGTTTTATGTTGTATATAATAATGTAGAGGGATTATCGACTTCGGCACCGGTTACCATTAACGGTCTGACAGTAGGTAAGGTCAATGCGATTACCATTCAGGAAAAAACCGGTTTGCTATTGGTGGAACTTCAGATGGATAACGAATTGCCTATCGCAAAATCAAGTATGGCAAGTATTTATGAGCCGGGACTTATCGGCGGGAAACAAATTGCCATCATCCCAAATTTCAAAGATACCGATTACGCGAAATCAGGAGATTACCTAAAATCTGATGTTCAGATAGGCCTAACGGCTTCTCTTGAAAAAAATCTGGCGCCGATTCAGGAAAAATTAGATAAAGTTTTAGCCAATGCTGATAAGCTGATAAGCAACCTGAATGACGTAATGGATCCGGCTACAAAGCTACATCTGAAAAATACACTGTACGAATTGGATAAAACCATGTCCAATTTTACTTCTGTTTCTGCCAGTGCAGATAAAATCCTGACAGACAATAAGGATAAGCTTACCTCTGCTGTGGCAAATCTTGACAAAACCACGCAAAATTTCGAAAAGATTTCAGATGATTTAGAAAAAGCTAAATTGGGTGAAACCGCAAAAGACCTTGAAAAAACCTTAGCGAGTGTAAATAAGATGCTTGCTGATATGGAATCAGGAAAAGGAACATTAGGAAAGCTTATGAAAGACGATGCGATGTATAACAACCTTACAAAAGCATCAAAAGAAATCGAATTGCTGATCCAGGATTTACGTTTGCATCCGACACGTTATGTGAATATTTCACTTTTCGGGAAAAAGGAAAAGCCATATGTAGCACCGACGACAGCCATACAGCCAAAAAAATAAAACTATTTAAACCAGCCACATGAGTTATTTAGACAATGTATTATTTGCCATAATTCTTATTTTAGGAGGAGGATATTTCGCCCTTAATGTTAAAAAACTTATCCGAAATATTAAACTGGGCCAGGATGTAAACCGTTCCGATAATCCTTCCGAAAGATGGAAAAACATGGCGATGATCGCCTTGGGTCAGTCAAAAATGGTTAAAAGGCCAATCGCAGGGATTCTTCACATCTTTGTTTACGTTGGTTTTATCATCATCAATATTGAAGTTTTAGAAATCATCATTGATGGACTAATAGGTACACACCGCGTATTTTCCTTTATGGGTGGATTCTATGATTTCTTAATCGGTTCATTTGAGATTTTAGCGCTATTGGTAATTGTAGCAGTAGTTACTTTTTGGATCAGAAGAAACATCATCAAGTTAAAACGATTCATTCACAGCGATTTGAAAGGATGGCCAAGAAGTGATGCTAATTATATTTTATATTTCGAAATGGTGCTGATGGCATTATTCCTTTTAATGAACGCATCTGATCTTCAATTGCAGACTATCGGAGCTCCCGGTTATGAAAGTGCCGGTGCATTTCCAATTTCACAGTTTATCGCACCGATTTTCAACGGAATGTCGGAAAGCAGCGTTCACCTGATTGAAAAAGGAGCATGGTGGTTACACATCTGCGGAATTTTAGTTTTCCTAAACTATCTATATTTCTCCAAGCATTTACATATTCTTTTGGCTTTCCCAAATACATATTTCGCGAATTTGAAACCAATGGGACAATTTGATAATCTGGAATCGGTTACCAAAGAAGTAAAACTGATGATGGATCCAAATGCCGACCCATTTGCAGCACCGGCACCGGATGCAGAGGCCGAGCATGTAAAGTTTGGAGCGAGCGATGTTCAGGATTTAGACTGGGTTCAGTTAATGAACGCTTATACTTGTACTGAATGTGGCCGTTGTACATCAGCTTGTCCGGCAAACCAAACCGGTAAATTGCTGTCACCGCGTAAGATTATGATGGATACCCGTGACCGTTTAGAGGAAGTTGGTAAAAACATAGACACGAATAAAGGTGTTTTTGTTCCGGATGGAAAAGCATTATTGAATGATTATATCACTCCGGAAGAATTATGGGCTTGTACGTCATGTAATGCATGTGTGGAAGAATGTCCGGTGAATATCAGTCCGCTTTCGATCATTATGGACATGAGAAGATATCTGGTTATGGAACAAAGTGCGGCACCAACCGAACTGAACAACATGATGACCAATATCGAGAACAACGGTGCCCCTTGGCAGTACAACCAAATGGACCGTCTGAACTGGAAAGACGAGCAATAATAGAATAATTTTAAAACTTTGCTCCCGATAGCTATCGGGTTTGCAACTAATATAAAGTATATGTCAGCAAATTTAACAGTACCGACAATGGCCGAAATGATGGCACAGGGACAACAACCGGAAGTTTTGTTTTGGGTTGGGTGTTCAGGTAGTTTTGATGATAGGGCAAAAAAAATCACTAAGGCTTTTGTTAAGCTTTTGAATCAAGCCAATGTGCCGTTTGCGGTTTTAGGAACGGAAGAAAGTTGTACCGGAGATCCTGCAAAACGTGCCGGTAACGAATTTTTGTTCCAGATGCAGGCAATGATGAATATTGAGGTAATGAATGCTTACGAAGTGAAAAAAATCGTAACTGCTTGTCCGCATTGCTTTAATACCATTAAAAACGAATATCCGGAATTGGGCGGAAATTATGAAGTAATCCACCATACGGAATTCCTGAAATCTTTACTAGACAGTGGTCGTTTGACAGTGGAAGGTGGCCAGTTTAAAGGAAAACGAATTACGTTCCATGACCCGTGTTATTTAGGTCGTGCTAATAATGTTTATGAAGCGCCACGCGAGTTAATCCAGAAGCTGGATGCCGAATTAGTAGAAATGAAACGTTCCAAGAAAAACGGTTTATGCTGTGGAGCGGGTGGAGCACAAATGTTCAAAGAGCCTGAAAAAGGAAACAAAGATGTTAATGTTGAAAGAACAGAAGATGCTTTGGAAACACAACCGGAAATTATTGCTGCAGGCTGTCCTTTCTGCAATACAATGCTAACTGACGGTATCAAATTCAAAGAAAAAGAAGGTTCAATTAGGGTCATGGACGTTGCAGAACTGTTAGCAAACGCTCAGGATTTATAGAATTAGCAATAAAACTTACAGAAAAAGCTTATAATTTGTTTTATAGGCTTTTTTTATTGAATTTTTTTGTCGATTTTATCTGTTTTTTTGTCGATTCTGATGTTTTTGAACAAATTAAATGGCATTTTGACGGATTGTTTTACAAATGATATTTTGATGAAGTAATTTTAAGTATCAATTAAAAACAAGGGGTCATGGAAAAAAATTACTTACTGAAAACAGTGAATGTGGCTATTCTACTGTTTTTCCAACTCGGCATGGGCCAAGTTGGCATCGGAACTACCAATCCGCTTTCCACATTGCATGTACAGGGAAGCATGAGGGTAACAAGCACTGATAACACCACAACAACATCGAAACTAACGGGGACTTGTGCCGCGGGAATTGTTGCCGATGTAAAAGTGGGACGAAACCTGTCATTGGTCGATAATGAATTGACTGCAGCTGATGGTGATAATTCAATTTACAAAGTTGCAGGAATACAGATTCTTACACCTGTTGCCAATACTGTAGTTGATAATTTGGATTTACAGTTAAATGGCGCTAATGCAGGTGTTGTGGTTTTCAGGTTATATGGTTCTACACAAAATTTTACCGTGAAAGGAATCATGGGAGGCACAGACGGAAGACATATTATTTTATATAATTCTTCAAATGTGAACCTGAAAGTTGGACATATGATTTCATCGGTTCCGGCAAATAACATTGACACTATCGGAACATCTACTTCCACTTCGGGAATTGGTACAGTTGAATTGGTTTACGACGGTAATTCCTCCAAATGGATAGTAATTGCGATCAGGGATTAAAAAATTAAGAGTTAGTTTATAATAAAGTTAGTTATAATTTGAGGGGTCAGTTATAATTGTGGCATTAACCACTATATCTCAAAGATGTAGTGGTTTTTTTATGCTAAAATATATTTAAGATTTCTGCATTCTAATTCTAAAAGGTTATTTTTGTGTTTTATATCAAAACTATGTACGTAGATTTCAATACACTCCCCGAAGAATCCAGAATCTGGATCTATCAGTCCAACCGAAAATTTTCTGATGATGAATTGGAAGAGATCGAAGCTTCCCTGAAAAACTTCATTGAAGAATGGGCAGCTCACGGTTCAGGTCTTCATGCTTCATTCATCACAAAATACAACCGGTTTATAATATTAGCTATTGATCAGTCTGTTCAGTCGGCAACCGGATGTTCAATCGATTCGTCGGTTAACTTCATCCAAAGCCTTGAACAGAAATATGAAGTCGATTTATTGGATAAAATGAATGTGACTTTTAAATTGGGAGAACATATCGCTTATAAAACTCTGATTGACTTCAAAAAGATGGCGAAAGAGAAAGCTGTTTCCGAAAACACCGTGGTTTTTAATAATTTAGTGAATACAATTGGAGAATGGCAGGATTATTGGGAAGTTCCTGCTAAGGAAAGCTGGCACAACCGATTTTTCTAAAATGAAATTTGTTCCAATTTTGTTAATTACCAAGTTTTTTTAAATGAGATATTTTCTTTTCATAGTACTATTTATAAGCCAGATTACTTTTGCCCAAACTGAAAAGTTTTTCAACAATCATTCGCTGGACCGGGAAAAGATTTGGGTAGACAGTATTTACAATCAGCTTACTTTTGAAGAAAAGGTAGGGCAGCTTTTTATGGTTGCAGCTTATTCAAATAAAGATGCCGAACACGTAAAATCCATTGAAAAGCTAATTGAGGAGTATAAAATCGGCGGCCTGATTTTCTTTCAGGGCGGGCCCGTTCGCCAGGCAAAGCTAACCAACAATTATCAGGCGAAATCTAAAGTTCCTTTATTCGTTGGCATCGATGCCGAATGGGGCTTAAGCATGCGACTGGATTCCACTTACCGCTATCCGTGGAATATGACTTTAGGTGCCGTTCAGGATATGAAACTCATCGAAAAAATGGGTAAGCAGATGGCAAAGCAAGCCAAACGAATCGGACTCCAGTTCAATTTCGCGCCGGTGTTAGATATTAATACCAATCCAACAAATCCTATCATAGGCAACCGTTCATTTGGAGAGGATAAGGAAAATGTTACCGAAAGAGCTTTAGCATTGATGAAAGGAATCCAGAGCGAAGGCGTTTATGCAACCGGGAAACACTTTCCGGGACATGGCGATACTTCAACCGATTCGCATCACACATTGCCTACCGTTAATTTCTCATGGAACCGTCTGGATAATGTGGAATTATATCCTTATAAAAAATTATTCAAAGAAGGTCTGGAAAGCGTTATGGTAGCACACCTGAACGTGCCAAGCGTGGAGCCAAGGGATGGATACCCGACTTCAATATCCTATAACCTGGTAACTAATATCCTTCAGAAAGAACTTGATTTTAAAGGGTTGATATTTACTGATGCGCTTAATATGAAAGGCGCCAGTAACTTCAAACAACCCGGAGATATTGATTTAGAAGCTTTTTTTGCCGGAAATGACATCTTGCTTTTTGCTGAAAATGTTCCCGTAGCTGTGGAGAAGTTCTGCCAGGCTTATAATGATTCATTGCTTTTGGACGAGCGTCTGGAGCATTCGGTAAAAAAGATCCTGAGATATAAATTCAAAGCCGGATTGGCAAACTACAAACCGATTGATTTGAACAATTTATATGAAGATCTAAATGCATCGGAATACAACGATTTGAATTATCAGCTATATGAAAATGCAGTAACGGTACTAAAGAAGGAGGAAAACGATTTCCCGATTAAGCACATATCGAAAGAAAAAATAGCCTATGTTAAATTGGGCGATGATAAAAATAATACGTTTTTAAGTACGCTACGAACTTATGCACCTGTCACCGAAATCGAACCCGACAGCATTCATTTGATGCTGAGGAAACTCAAGGAGTATTCAAAAGTCATTATTGGTTTCCATAAAGCAGATGGCGCCTGGAAAAAACACAATTTAGAAACAAACGAATTGGTCCTGTTAGATTCTATTTCGAAGCATAACAATGTGACATTGACCGTTTTCGCAAAACCTTATACGTTATTGCCAATTCAGAATTTCAGTAAAATTGAAAATCTTGTTTTGGCTTATCAGAATAATGATATTGCACAAACTGTTGCTGCAGAAATTATTTTCGGAGCGATTACTGCCAAAGGAAAAATTCCGGTATCCATCAACAATTTCTTTAAGGTGGATGATGGTTTAAAGACAACGAAATCGAACAATATCTTAGCCTATTCCACACCGGAAAGTGTTGGGATGAATCCGAAAGTTTTAGCTAAAATCGATGCTTTGGCGCAAAAAGCAATCGATGGAAAAATGACACCCGGAATGCAGATTCTGATTGCCAGAAAAGGAAAAGTTTTCTATCAGAAATCCTTTGGTTATCATGATTATAAAAAAGATACGAGAGTCGCCAATACAGATGTTTATGATGTAGCATCACTAACGAAAATCCTATCAACATTGCCAAACGTAATGCAGTTGTATGATAAGAAGAAGGTGACGTTAGAAACAAAATTGGGTACAATGCTGCCATCGTTTGCAAATACAGATAAAAAAGACATCACCTTCAAGGATCTGATGACGCATCAGGCGCGTTTACAGACCTGGATTCCGTTTTATCAATCTACGTTGGATACGACAAAACATCCTTCTAAAAAATATTACAGAAAAACTTATTCTGCCGAATTTCCGCTCCAGGTTTCCGAAAATTTATTCCTGATGAAAAGCTATTCGGATACCATAATGAAGCAAATTGCTGATAGTAAGCTGTTACCTAAGAAAGAGTACAAATACAGCGATTTCACATTCATCATCCTGAAAGAATATCTGGAAAGAACACTTAAAAACCGTTTAGATGTAATCAGTGATGCTAATTTTTTCAAACCGATGGGAATGAGTTCGATGACCTACAATCCATTGCGAAAAATGGACATGGGTGTAATTCCTCCAACAGAAAAAGATACTTACTTCCGTTATACAACCATTCAGGGCTATGTTCATGATATGGCTGCGGCTATGCAGGATGGAGTAGGCGGGCATGCAGGCTTATTTTCCAACGCAATTGATGTGGCCAAAATGATGCAGATGTATTTGCAGAAAGGAGTCTACGGTGAACAGCGTTATTTCTCTGAAGCTACATTTGATGTGTTCAATCACTGTTATTTCTGCAAAGACGGAAACCGACGCGGGTTAGGCTTTGACAAGCCCCAAATAATAGGAGCGGGACCAACTTGCGGCTGTACTTCAATGACAAGTTTTGGACACACTGGCTTTACCGGAACCATAGCTTGGGCTGACCCGGAAGAAGAGTTGGTTTATGTTTTCTTATCCAACAGAACTTTCCCGGATGCAGCGGATAATAAACTCTCCAAAGGGAATATCAGGGAAGACATTCAAAAAGTGATTTATGAGGCTATTATAAAATAATTTTTCTATTTTAGAGTAAATTTATTTTTATGCAATCTACAGCGAAAACACCTCAGGAATATATGGATTCTTTGCCGGAGGACCGAAAATCGGCAATGTCTAAATTAAGAAGTACAATCAATAAAAACCTTCCAAAAGGTTTTCAGGAAACAATGGGTTACGGCATGCTGTGTTATGTCGTTCCGCATTCGACGTATCCAAACGGATATCATTGCGATCCAAAACTGCCATTGCCTTTTTTAAGTGTAGCGTCGCAGAAGAACTTCATAGCAGTATATCATATGGGAATTTATACGGATAAAGAATTACTGGATTGGTTTACCGCTGAATATCCGAAACATGTTAAAACAAAACTGGACATGGGTAAAAGTTGTATACGCTTTAAAAAACCGGAGCAGATTCCCTTTGATTTGTTAGGAGCGCTTTTTCAGAAAATAACTGTTGCAGACTGGATTTCAAAATATGAAGCGGTCCTGAGTACTGCTTCCAAATAAAGTTAATAATATCTAAAAGTAAGGGAATGCCTTACTTTTTTAGCTTATTTTAGTATCCACTTAAAACAAAAAAATGAAGATTGCAATCGTTTGTTATCCAACCTTTGGCGGTAGTGGTGTTGTTGCTACAGAATTAGGTTTAGAGCTTGCCCGCAGAGGCCACGAAGTTCATTTTATCACCTACAGCCAGCCTGTTCGTCTGGCGCTTTTAAATCCGAATATACATTACCACGAGGTTAACGTTCAGGAATATCCTTTATTTCATTATCAGCCTTATGAACTGGCACTCTCGAGTAAGCTTGTCGATATGGTAAAGCTTCATAAAATTGAAGTGTTGCACGTGCATTATGCCATTCCGCATGCTTATGCCGGCTATATGGCAAAACAGATGCTGAAAAGTGAGGGTATAAAAATTCCAATGATTACTACGCTTCACGGTACCGATATTACGTTGGTAGGAAACCATCCGTTTTATAAACCGGCAGTGACTTTCAGTATTAACAAATCGGATTATGTGACTTCGGTTTCGGAAAGCTTACGTGACGAAACTTATCGTTTGTTTGATATTAAACGCGAAATCCAGGTGATTCCCAACTTTATCGAAATCGACAAAAATAAGATCGACGAGAATTCTAATTGCCATCGTTCGTTAATGGCGACCCAAGATCAGAAAATTATCACGCACATCAGTAATTTCAGAAAAGTAAAGCGTATTCCGGATGTAATAAAGATCTTTAATGAAGTTCAGAAACATATTCCGTCGAAACTAATGATGGTTGGGGAAGGACCTGAAAGGGAAGTTGCCGAAAAAATGTGTGAAGATCTGAAAATTACAGATAAAGTGATTTTCTTCGGAAACAGTAACGAGATTGATAAAATTCTGTGTTTTTCAGATTTATTTTTACTGCCATCAGAAACGGAAAGCTTTGGTTTAGCTGCTTTGGAAGCGATGTCAAGCGGTGTTCCGGTAATTTCAAGTAATTCAGGCGGCTTGCCGGAAGTGAACAAGCAAGGTTATTCAGGCTATCTTAGTAATGTGGGTGATGTTGAAGATATGGCTAAAAACGCGATATCCATTTTATCCGATGATGCGGAATTGCTTAAATTCAAAAAGAATGCTTTGGAGTTAGCAAAGGAATTCGATATTCTGAAGATCATGCCGCTTTACGAGAATCTTTATATGAAGGCAATTGAGAAGTATAAATAAAAAAAGTCCCCATTTTGAATGGGGACTTTTTTATTAGAATCTGTAACGAATACCAAGACCTATATCCGGACCAAAACTATCGTCTCTCCAATCATCTGAGCTGAAATACAACTCAGGTCTGAAGTCTAAAGATAATTGTAGCGGGAAATCAAAATTATATTCGATACCAATATCTCCGGCAGCTAAAAGTGCTACACCGCTGTCGTCTCCTTCAAATCCAGGAGGAGCATCATAACTCCAGCTAGCAAGACCACCACCAAAACCGGCATACCAGTTAAACCCTTTATCAATATTCCAAACCCATTGGTACAAACCAACAATTTTAACGGCATTAATGTCTACATCGTGTCGATAGTGACTGTTTCTCCAACCTAAGTCGAATTCCAGACGATTTTTCGTACTCAACGATCTTTGATAAGAAACCTCGCCGCCAAAACCATCATTATCGCCTAAACGTAAACCAATTGCGTTCTTAAATTCTTGTGCTTCAGTGCTAAACGCTAATCCCGTTAGCATTATAGCTGTTAAAATTAATTTCTTCATAATGATATAAATTTTAACAAATATAAACCTATCCTTTTAAAAAGATCGGCATAATCTTAAAATTTTAACAACTAAATTTATTGTGCAAAAGAGCCATTTTTTTTCAACATTTTAGTTGTGAGTGTCTAGAAACTCCTCTTGTGTCTGAGAATCAGATGATGGTACACCAAGTTGCGTTGCTATAGTTTCATTAATTGTATAAGAAGTAACTGTATTGGTATAAACTACTCCAATATTGTTAGCAATATATTGTGTCGATGTAAGTACCGTCTGGTCTGCTAAAACAGTAATAGTAATTGGAAAACCACCAACATCCTGAACCGTTGTAATCGAAGCATTTAATACTATCTGCGAGGTTTTTACATCTGTATAAGCGTCAGTGTTTGGAGAAGTATAGTTTGGAATGCTTTCCCCTCCTTTTGATTTTAAGGTGTAGTGAATAGTAAGAGGATAGCCTTGAACAGTTTGCTGAATAGTTCCTGTTTTAGTGGCTAAAATTTCTCCATTAGTCGCATTGCTTTTAAAAATTGTAAAATCAAGCAACGATAAGTCTAGGTCAATTGGTAGTTGATCTCCTGCAGATAAGGATAAATCACCTGTTAATAATAGTTTGGTATCAACTTGCCTCACACCATTGTTTCGCAATGAAGAGGAATAAAATCCGGTTGCAATATTATCTCTTACTTCCAATCTTTTGTAAGTTGTACTTCCGATAAGCGTATCTCCGGCAACATATAAAGAGTCACGGGTATCTCCGGCCTCACCGGTAACATCATAAGTCCAGTATTTTCCATCTGTTAGCGGAATCGTGAAATTTGTCGGAGTTGTATCTCCGCTGGAATCGTCGGAAGAACATGAAGCAAAAAGCAAGCCGGCAGCGGCAATAAGTAGGTAAGATTTAGTTTTCATTTTTTTAGTTGGTAATTTATTGGTTAATTAGTTGCGCTAATATAAGAAAAATGAAAATAGCTTCGTTTTTTTGTTAAAAAATGTTTACTGAACATAAAATCACTCTAAACGGTACGGATTTTTTAAAAAAACTTTTGAAAAAACTTATATTTGTTAAAAAAGAATAAGATGGCCGGTAATACTTTTGGAACTATATTTAAAATAATGACTTTTGGCGAGTCGCATGGTGAAGCTCTGGGTGGAGTCATTGATGGCTGCCCTCCGGGAATCGAATTAGATTTCGAAGCAATTCAAAAAGAGATGGAACGCCGTAAACCAGGGCAATCTGCTATTGTTACCCAACGGAAAGAAAACGATGAAGTGCAGTTCTTATCAGGAATTTTCGAAGGAAAAACTACAGGAACGCCAATTGGTTTCATCGTTCCGAATACCAATCAGAAATCAGACGATTACTCGCATATCAAAGATACCTATCGGCCGAGCCACGCGGATTATGTATATGAGAAGAAATATGGAATCCGTGATTATCGTGGCGGGGGAAGAAGTTCTGCCAGAGAAACTGCGAGTAGAGTAGTAGCAGGTGCTATTGCAAAGCAGGTTATCCCCCAGATTAAGATCAATGCGTTTGTATCTTCTGTGGGAGAGATTTTCCTAAACAAACCTTATCAGGATTTAGACTTTTCTTTAACAGAAAGCAATCCTGTACGTTGCCCTGATACCGCTACTGCTGCGAAAATGGAAGACTATATTCGTGAGATCAGGAAAGAAGGCGATACCGTTGGTGGAACAGTAACCTGCGTAATACAAAATGTACCCATCGGTCTGGGAGAACCCGTTTTTGATAAGCTTCACGCCGAATTAGGCAAAGCAATGCTGTCCATTAATGCTGTGAAAGGCTTCGAATACGGCAGCGGATTTTGTGGCGCCAAAATGAAAGGAAGTGATCACAACGACTCGTACAACCCGGACGGCACTACAAAAACTAATCTTTCCGGAGGAATTCAAGGTGGAATTTCTAACGGAATGGATATCTATTTTCGCGTGGCTTTCAAACCGGTAGCTACCCTGATTCAGAAACAGGAAGTACTAGATAACCAAGGGAATATAGTTGAACAGCATGGAAAGGGCAGACATGATCCCTGTGTTGTTCCGAGAGCCGTTCCTATCGTAGAAGCTATGGCGGCTTTAGTGTTGGCAGATTTTTATTTATTAACAAATAAATAACAGAAAAAAGAGGGATTCTTACAAAAAAATCATAAATTAGTGTGATAAACACAAAAATATTATTTATGAAAAAATTTCTACTCTTTTCTTCATTATTTGTTTCTTCATTTGGGTTTTCCCAGATAACTGTTTTTCAGGACAGCTTCGACACTTATAATGATTTCTTGATTACCGGATTTGGCCAATGGCAGACCCTAGATTTAGATTTGTTAAACACTTACACAGGTGGTAATGCTGCTCCTGCTTGGGCTAATGCAGGCGCACCACAGGCTTTTCAAATCTTCAATCCAACGACAGCTTTGGTAACCAATACAAGTGATGGCTGTTCTGCATCAACTGAAAACAGTAACTTTAATCCGAGAACAGGAGCTAAATATGCAGCTTCGTGGGCAGGTGTTCCTTCTTCCAATGGTCAATCGGCAACAGCAAACAATGACTGGTTAATAAGTCCTCCGATTAGCTTGGCTGGCGCAACTGGTACACAGCTAAGTTTTTATTACAAAGGGTTGTCTGATTGCTATGGAGATGAACGTTTTCAAGTTGGAGTGTATATAGGTAGCGGTACTCCAACTCAAAGCTCAGATTTTACAGTAATCTCAACATTCCCACATGTATCGGTTACAAATTATTTAACTTGGTTAGAGAGAACGCAGGCATTAAATGCATATAATGGACAGACTATCAGAATTGGTATCCATAATATTGGAGGGGACAGATATATGTTGATGATTGATGATTTTAAAGTAACGGCTACTACTTTATCAACAGATAGTTTTGTGTCTTCAAAATTCTCAGTATATCCTAATCCGGCAAATAGTGTTGTAACGGTTTCAAATAACGGAAACATTCAAATCAATAAAGTTGCGATTAATGATATCAACGGAAGAACAGTAAAATCGTTAATCCTTAACGGTGTTACGGAATCCCAAATCAATATTTCAGATTTAAACGCAGGTGTTTATTTTATGAATATCGATACCAGTGAAGGAATTGCAACAAAGAAAATCATTAAGAATTAAAAGCTTATAAAACCCCAAAAAAAGCTCTGAAAATTCAGGGCTTTTTTTATTCTAAGAACTTAGCTTTGATTTCCGGAGTCGGAATCATACAGTCTTCTTTTTTGCCAAACCATTTGTAACGGTTTTTTGCCACGAGGTCATAAACACCGTTTTTTAACCAACTTGGGAAAATTGAAAAAACACCCAATAAGGAATAAATGCCACCAATACTTTTAGCAATTTGAATGGCAGCATCCGCTTTTACATGATAAGCATGGCCGGGTTCGTACAAAATAATACTGTCTGTTTTTACGGTATCAACACCAATATAATCAGTGATTTTCTTTCCCAAATCGGATTGCAGCATAACAAATCGAAAGACATCGTTTTTGTCTTTTTTGATAAGTAGCTGCACCATACCGTCACACAAATTGCAGACACCATCAAAAAGTACTATTTTCTTGTTTTGTGGTAATTCCATATTATTTCATTCTTTCTACTAATTCCAGGCTTTCTAAATCGACTTTAGAAGTGAAAATACCATAATTCACGGTCGCTTTCTTTTTTTCAATAGCATCAATGCTGCCAACGGCTTTTCCGTCGATCATGCGCACGCGATCGCCAACTTTCAAAGGAATCTTAGGTTTATTGGCTTCTTCGGTCTGAGCTTTTACTTTTTTCTCTTTCTTTTCTTTGCGGATTTCCTCTACTTTGACTTTTACTTCCTCAACGATTTGTTTTTCAACTACTTCTTTTGCTTTTTTCTCTTTGGCGGTGACTTTTTTACGTTTCGAATTTTCAATTTCAACCATCTTCAGAAACTCGCCAATCAGGTCTTTCTTATTCTTATTGTTGAAATATTTCTCGGAAATATCATCCAGCTTTTGCCCCATATAAATCAGGCGTTGGTTCGCATCATACAATTCCTGGTAGCTTTCCAGTTTCTGCTGAATCTTAGTATTGATGTTTTCCATCTTTTTGCTTTCTTCACGCGCGCGCGTTTCTTCTTCTTTCAGATTCTGGGACGTTTTCTCCATTTTAGAGCGCTCTTTCTGAAGATTCGCAATCGTTTTGTCAAAGCGGACTTTATCGCCTTCAATCTTCTTTTTCGCCCGATTGATTAATCCATAAGGAATGCCGTTTTTCTGGGCAACTTCAAAAGTAAACGAGCTTCCGGCCTGGCCCAAATGCAATTTGTACATCGGTTCCAATGATTTTTCGTCAAAAAGCATATTCGCGTTTGATGCATATGGCAATTCATTCGCCAGTATTTTCAAATTGGTGTAATGCGTCGTAATAATGCCGAAAGCTTCCCGCTCGTAAAATTCCTCAAGAAAAACTTCCGCCAGAGCACCACCCAATTCCGGATCTGAACCTGTACCGAATTCGTCAATCAGGAACAGGGTTTTAGAATTGCATTTTTTTAAGAAGTAATTCATGTTTTTCAGTCGGTAACTATAAGTACTTAGATGATTTTCAATGGATTGATTATCGCCGATATCTGTTAAAATGCGATCAAACAAGAAAGTATGGCTTCGTTCGTGCACAGGAATCAACATCCCGCTTTGCAGCATTAACTGCAACAGTCCAACAGTTTTCAATGTAATACTTTTTCCACCGGCATTCGGACCTGAAATCACGATAATCCGGCTCTCATTTTCCAGTTCAATGGTCTGCGGATAGGTTTTCTCCTTTTTCGCATTATTGTTCAGGAGCAGGATGGGATGGAAGGCGTCACGGAACATTAATTTCTTTTCCGTGGTAATAGTAGGCAATATTCCATTAATTTTATTGGCATAACGCGCTTTTGAGGCAATAACATCCATATCGCTCAAAAAGTCCTGGTATTGTTTTAACAACTCAAGATACGGACGAATGGTGTTAGTCAGTTGTTTTAAGATTCGTGTAATTTCCTCACGTTCTTCATATTCCAGATTTCCTAATTCACGGGAATAACGCAATGTTGCTTCCGGCTCAATGTAAGTGATGCTTCCGGTTTTTGAATTCCCGAGAATGGTTCCTTTGACTTTTCTTCGGTACATTGCTAAAACCGCTAATACGCGTCGGTTAGCAACGATGGTTTCACGGATGTCATCGAGATAACCTAAACTATTATAACTGGATAACGCCATGCCGAAACTCTGGTTGATCTTTCCGCGGACAAGGTTCATATTTTTGCGGATTTCCACTAAAAAAGGAGAAGCGTTGTCCTTAATTTCACCATATTTATCAACGACTTCATCGACTTTCTGGATGATGAATTTGGTCAGTTCGACTTCAGCTGCTTTTTTGTTTAATTCGGGATAATAATCTTCGAATTTTTTAAGAAATACCAATAACGCATTTGTCGTTTCGGATACTGTAGCAATTTTTCTGAAACCGCTCACTTCAAGAAAGCTGTCTTCTATCGCCAGGTATTTCAGTTCAT
>NZ_CAMLMK010000023.1 GCF_946481155.1 uncultured Flavobacterium sp. | reverse complement strand
TTCTTCCGAAACACTTTCAAAAGCTTTTGACCAGGCCATCGGAAAAGAAAATCTTGAAATCAGCAACGGAACTGTTCATGTAAATGAATTCCGCATCCTGAACAATAAACACAATTATTATCCATCCGAAAATTTTGAAAAAGGAAACATCACTTACAACAATCAGGAATATTTTGACCTAGATCTCAAATACGATATCTACAAAGATATTCTTGTGTACAAACCGCAGCCAACCGATGCAATAAGCATTAATCTGACCAAAGAAAAAACTGCAGCGTTCACCCTTAATAAAAGAAAATTTATTTACCTAAATCAACTTCTCTACCCGTTAAGCCCAGTTAGAACAGGTTATTACGAAGAAAATTTTGCAGGGAAAAAGTTTACGTTCTACATCAAACACCATAGGGATAAACGGGACGTTTACAAAGGAGCTTCAATTTTTCAGGAATTTGATGATAATTACGAATACTATATAAAAAAAGATGGCGCCTTTTACCCGATCACTTCCAAAAAGGACATCATTAAATTATTCCCAAATCATAAGCGAAAAATAAACGATTTCCATGCCGCTTTTCGAAAAATGGAGAAAGAAAACGAACCCATGTTTTATGAAAAACTAATGGTGTACCTAAACAATTCGCTAGAATATACCCAAGACTGATCCCATGAAAAAATTTATCCTTCTACTTTTACTGATTGTGGGTCAGCAAGTAGCGGTTGCGCAAGTGTCAGAAAAAACTTTTTCTTATGAATTTAATGCTGTTTCTCTTGAAAAAGCGATGGAAATAATTGAGAAAGACACCGACTTCCGATTTTATTTCGACAGCGATTGGCTAAAAAACCATCCGGAACCAATCAACTTGACTTTTACCGATGCAAAATTAGAAACCGTACTGAATGGCTTACTTCAGAACACGAATCTGAACTTCTATGTATCAGGAACGAAAATTATTCTGACCCGAAACAGCGTTATTTATGACAAACTGCCGGAGCAGTACTTCAATCCGGAAAAAAATAAAGCACAAGAAGAAAATACAGTTGTATTTCAGGGCAATCCTGTTTTTCAGAAAGAACATTCCGAGGAAGAAAATGAATCTTCTATGGCGCTAATCGGAAAGGAAACCAAACGTACCGACAAAAAAACCTATCAATTATCCGGATATATTAAGCACAGCAAAACGGGTAAGGCAATTCCGGATGTAGTTTTGAGAGTACAAAACAATGAAGCCACTGCCGTTTCCGATGCAGAAGGTTTCTACACTATTGATTTACCTGTAGGATTGAATATCCTTGAAACGGAAAATTTCCTGTATAAAAAAGCGACAAGAAAAATAATGATGTACAGTAACGGAAAACTAAACATCATGGTTTCCGAGAATGTCAACCAGCTTAAAGAAATAATAGTAAAAGGAAAGAAAAGCGAAAGTGTCAAAAGTGCCAATACCGGAGTCACTTCCATAAACATAGAAAGTTTAAAGAACATCCCAATGGTTCTTGGCGAAAGGGATATTTTAAAAGTCGCGACCACTATCCCTGGAATTAAAACCGCCGGAGAAGGTTCGTCCGGGTTTAATGTCCGCGGTGGAAAAACAGACCAAAACCTGATCCTATTAGACAATGCCGTGATCTACAATCCTGCGCATTTTTTCGGTTTCTTTTCAGCCATTAATCCATTTACCATTGGCAGTGCCGACATCTACAAAGGAAGTATCCCCACGGAATACGGCGGAAGATTGTCTTCAGTTTTTGACATTACAACCAAAAACGGAAATTTCACCAAACTTTCGGGAGAAGGCGGCATCGGTCCTGTAACCAGCAATCTTACAGTAAGCACTCCAATTATAAAAGAAAAATCAAGCCTTTTGATTGGCGCCAGAGCTACTTATTCCGATTGGATCTTAAAAGCCCTGGATGAAAAATCGTTAAAAAACAGCAAAGCCTCTTTTTATGACGGCGTTATTAAATATGCACATAAGCTGAATAAAAACAATGATATCGAAGCTACAGGTTACTATAGCCACGATGCTTTCAGCATTACTTCGGATTCTCTTTACAAATACAGTAATCGGTTGGTTTCTTTGAGATGGAATCACGCTTTTGCGCCAAATCACAAGGCCGGAATTATTCTTTCCAACAGCCAATACAAATTCAACATCGATTATGAAAATCCGAACGATCAGGAGAATAGCTTCGATTTCGGATACAAAATTGATGAAACACAGCTCCATCTGAAATTCAATTATACTTTAAATGACAGGCATAAAATTGCTTATGGACTATCCGGGAAATTGTATAAAATAAACCCTGGCTACATGAATCCTAAAAGCCAGGAATCGCTTTTAGTCCCTGTTGCCATTGATAAAGAAAGAGCCTTTGAATCAGCTGTATATGTATCGGATTCGTACAAAATCTCTGAAAAACTATTGGTAAATGCCGGCATCCGATATTCCTTTTATGCTGCTTTGGGAAGCGCTACACAAAGAATTTATGATCCCAACGCACCAAAAGGCGATGAAAGTGTAATTGACACTAAAGAATTTGGCAATAATGAGGTGATTAAAACCTACGGTGGTTTCGAGCCCCGTGTGTCTGCCCGCTATTTTATTGCAGATGATTTCTCAGTAAAAGCAAGTTATGATAAAACCTATCAGTACCTTCACTTACTTTCAAGCAATACCACACAATCGCCAACAGACACCTGGAAATTATCAGATTTAAATGTGAAGCCGCAGAATGCCGATCAATATTCACTTGGCTTTTATAAAAATTTTGCCAACGAAGAATTTGAAATGAGCGTTGAAGGTTATTATAAAAAAATAAACAATGTTTTGGATTATAAAGTCGGCGCCGAATTACTTCTGAATGAGAACATCGAAACCGAGCTTTTAAGAGGAAAAGGAAAAGCATATGGTGTTGAATTTTTAGTAAAAAAACAAGCAGGAAAATTAAACGGGTGGCTGGGCTACACCTATTCGCGTACCTTCATAAAAATGGACAGTCGCTTTGATGCTGAAAGAATAAACAACGGAGCCTATTTTCCTGCGAATTACGACAAGCCGCATGATGTAAGTGCTGTTTTAAATTATAAATTCACCAAGCGCTACAGCCTCTCAACCAATTTTATTTACCAGACCGGACGACCAATCACCTATCCGATTGGAAAATACACTTATGGCAATGCTGAATATACACTTTACAGCGACAGGAACAAATTCAGGATACCGGATTATTACCGACTTGATATTGGAGTAAACATCGAAGGAAACCATAAAATAAAAAAATTGGCACACAGCTTCTGGAACATATCCATTTATAACGTTTTGGGGCGAAACAATCCCTATTCTGTGTTTTTTGTAACCAAAGAAGGCAAAATAGAAGCTTATAAAACTTCTGTATTTTCTGTTCCCGTGCCTACCATCACCTATAATTTCAAGTTTTAATACTGTATAAACTAAGAGAAAATGAAAACACATTTCTTAATAAAATTCACCGTCTGCATAATATTCTGCTTGAGTCTGATAAGCTGTACCGAGCCTTATCAATTGCAGACCAATACTTTTGAAGATGCTTTGGTTGTTGAAGCGACTATTACCAACGAATTCAAAAAACAGCAGATAAAAATCACCCATACCTATCGTCTGGAAGAAAACGGTCCGATTCCGGAAACCGGCGCCAATGTTCGCGTGCTGGATAATATGGGCAACCAATATGATTTCGTTGAACAAAATGGAATTTACGAATCGACGCAGGAATTCCAGGCCGAACCCGGACGAACTTACCAGTTGTTAATTACAACAGAGGACGGAAAACAGTATACTTCCAATAATCAGGCGCTAACAACTGTCACTCCCATTGAAAGTATACATACCAATGTAATTACAAAAGAAGGACAAAGAGGCGTACAAATTAGCGTTAACAGCTATGATCCTTCCAATACTTCAAAATATTATCGTTACGAATATGAGGAAACCTATAAAGTAATTGCGCCCTTATGGTCTGCCAATAAAGCGATTATTATTGACCCGGATACTCCGATAACCGGAGTGGACATTGCTTTAAGAGAGGGAGAAACACGAGTGTGTTACACCAGTAAAACATCGACCGGTATTTTATTGACCAATACGGCAGAACTTTCCGAAGACCGTGTAATTGAATTTCCGGTACGCTTTATCGATCAGGACGATTACACCATTGCCAACCGCTACAGTATTTTAGTAAAGCAATACGTCCAAAGTCCGGAAGCCTATATATTTTATAAAACGCTGAAACAAATCTCGGGATCAGGAAACATCTTATCACCAAACCAACCCGGTTTTTTCAGCGGGAATATAAAATCCGCAGACAACCCGAACGAAAAAGTAATAGGTTTTTTTGAAATTGCTTCCGTTGCTTCAAGCAGAATATTCTTCAATTACGAAGATATTTTCCCCAACGAGCCTTTCCCTCCTTATTTTATCCAATGTGATATCCGGCAATTTGACAGTGCCGCTACAGGTCCTTTCCATGCTAATGACGGATTTCATGCGCTGGTTTCCTATATAAGAACAAACAGCCTCGTGTTTTACAGCAGGGAAGGAACCATCTACAATATGGTGATACCGAGATGTGGCGACTGTACTTCTTTTTCTTCTAACGTAATACCTCCATTTTGGCAGTGAAAAAACTATTCTTATTCGTGATACTGCTGCTTTCAAAAAACTTTATTGTTTTGGCGCAGCAAAACTCCGTGAAAAATTCATTGGAGCAGGTTACTATAATTGACGAAAGTGTGTATGCGCACTGTAATGCTACAACTTTTATTAGTGGAGAAACTTTATTTTATAAAATATATGCTTTAAACCTGTCGCAGGCATCCTACAGTTCGACGAGCAAAGTGGGTTATATTGAGCTACTGGATGAAACAAACAAATCAATACTTAAGCAAAAAACCGCTTTGGAAAACGGCTCCGGACAAGGAGATTTTTTTATCTCTACATCCTTAAAAACAGGAAGCTACAAGCTTGTTGCCTATACCAATTGGACGCTGAACAAATCTCCCGAAGGCATTTTCAAAACTGATATTTTCATTATCAATCCTTTTGAAAGTAATGGCTCGGAAAGTAGTAAGAACAGTACTGACAAGAATATCTCTGAAAACACTATGCCCCCTTCAGTGGCAGCAACGATAAAAACCAGTCACCCGAAATTATCTTTAAAGTCGGATAAAGGCAATTATACCGCCAGAGAAAAAGTCAGTTTAAAAATCGATTCCGATCTTAAAGGGGTCTTTTCAATTTCAGTCCGTAAAACAGACAGTCTTCCAGTTGCAAAAGCTATAACTTCCGTTGATTTCATAAATGCTGCGGCAGCGAAAAACAATGTCAATCAGAAAAAAAGTCAGTACTTACCTGAGTTACGAGGTGAAATTATTTCCGGAAAAATCATATCGAAAGACAATGCACAGGATACTAAGGATAAAACAGTGGCGCTCTCGATTCCGGGAAAATCATTTGCTTTTAAAGTCGCAAAAACGGATCAAAAAGGAAAATTTAACTTCCTACTCGACCACTACCCTGTTTCAACTACTGCAGTAATCCAGGTTATGGAAGAAAATAGAAGCGATTATTCCATTGTACTAGATCAAACCCATCCTGATTTTTCGCAGCTGATCACGAACAGTAAATTACAGTTGAATCCGAAAATAAAAAAAGCCCTCGAAGAACGCTCCATTGCCAACCAGATTGAGAACAATTATTATCAGAAGAAGAAAGACAGTGCAACCGCAATTCCAAAAACAGTTTCTTTCTTCCATCCGCTGGAAAAAGAATATTTTCTGGATGATTACACCCGTTTTCCATCCCTGAAAGAAACCATTACAGAAGTTCTTTTCGAAATGTATTATACCAAAACCAAGGATTCTTATTCTATAAATTTACGGGATTTCATGGCTCAGGGAGAAGCTTATGGCCAGTCGCTGGTTATGGTAGACGGTTTATTGCTACAAGATGTCAATGAGTTGTTTGAGTATGACACCCAAAATATTTACAAAGTCAGTTTCGTTAACAAAGGGTATGTTTATGGCCCAAAAGTTTTTAACGGCGTCATCAATTTCGTGACAAAAAACAATGACTATCAAACAAAGGCCTCAGGTGATTTCATAAAAAATATTACCCTGGAACGTCCGCTGCTCAAAAAGAAATATTTCCAGCCGGACTATTCGAAAAGTGATTCCCGCAGAATACCGGATTTTAGATACCAACTACTTTGGGAACCCGAAATAACGCTTGAAGGTAAGGAAGTTGCGGTAGAGTTCTACACTTCTGACGTCAAGGGGAATTTCGAGATTTCGCTGGAAGGTTTTACCGAAAAAGGCGAGCCGGTTTCTGTTAAAGATTTCATAATTGTAGAGTAATTCGAAAGTTTTTTTGAATCTGGTGTAACTTTTTTGGATTTCATAACGTATAACTACCTGAACACTTAAAAGACAAGGAGATTCTTAAATGAGACAACTTAAAATCACCAAGCAGGTTACCAATCGTGAAACTGCTTCCTTAGACAAATACCTTCAGGAAATTGGAAAAGTTGATTTGATTACTGCAGATGAAGAGGTAGAATTAGCACAACGAATTAAAGCCGGAGACCAGAGAGCGTTAGAAAAATTAACGAAAGCTAATTTGCGTTTCGTGGTTTCGGTGGCAAAACAATATCAAAATCAGGGTTTAACTTTACCCGATTTAATTAACGAAGGTAACTTAGGGTTAATTAAAGCTGCGCAACGTTTCGATGAGACGCGTGGATTTAAGTTTATATCATATGCCGTATGGTGGATTCGTCAATCGATCCTTCAGGCATTAGCCGAACAGTCCCGTATTGTTCGTTTACCGTTGAATAAAATTGGTTCGATTAACAAAATTAATAAAATGTATGCTTTGTTGGAGCAGTCTAACGAGCGTGCTCCTTCAGCAGAGGAAATTGCACAGGAATTAGACATGACGGTTAATGACGTAAAAGAGAGCATGAAAAACTCCGGTCGTCATTTATCCATGGATGCTCCGCTTGTAGAAGGTGAAGATTCAAACTTATACGACGTTTTACGTTCGGGAGAATCACCAAATCCGGACAGAGAGCTGATTCACGAATCATTGCGTACCGAAATCGAAAGAGCTTTGGAAACACTAACGCCAAGAGAAGCGGACGTAGTTCGTTTGTATTTTGGTTTAGGGGATCAACACCCAATGACTTTGGAAGAAATCGGCGAGACTTTTGACCTGACTCGTGAGCGTGTACGCCAGATCAAAGAGAAAGCTATCCGCAGATTAAAACACACTTCAAGAAGTAAAATTCTGAAAACTTACCTGGGATAGTTTGGAAAAACCGTAAAAAAGTTGTAAATTGAATTGTTTATTTTAACTTTACGGCTCAAAATTTGATAGTTATCCTTTAAAATACTGAAAATAACAACAGTTTCAATAACTGTTCGTTTTTTGATTGATGATTGAAACTCCGGCTGATTACCGGAGTTTTGCTTTTTATTAATCAAAACTCCGGTCAGTTCGCACAAGTGCTCGGGTATCCGGAGTTTTGCTTTTTATTAATCAAAACTCCGGTCAGTTCGCACATGTGCTCGGGTATCCGGAGTTTTGCTTTTTATTAATCAAAACTCCGGTCAGTTCGCACATGTGCTCGGGTGTCCGGAGTTTTGCTTTTTATACTATCTTTGCACTCACAACACAACATACATTTATAATGAAAAATACCCTTATTGCACCTTCAGTGCTGGCAGCAGATTTTGCTAACTTACAACGCGACATTGAAATGATCAATCAAAGTGAGGCGGATTGGTTTCATATTGATATCATGGACGGTCATTTTGTACCTAATCTATCCTACGGAATGCCCGTAGTTGAAGCCATCAAGAAGCACGCGACCAAGCCTTTAGACGTCCACTTAATGATTGAACAACCGGAAAGATACATTGAGACGTTTGCCAAAATCGGCGCCGATATCATCACTGTTCATTATGAAGCTACTACGCACTTACACCGCACACTTACGCAAATCAAAAATGCTGGTTGCAAAGCCGGTGTGGTTTTAAACTTATCGACTCCGGTTTCCGTTTTGGAAGACATTCTGCCGGAATGTTACATGGTTTTAATTATGTCGATTAATCCAGGCTTTGGAGGTCAGAAGTTCGAAGAAATCACCTATAATAAAGTTCGTAAACTTCGAAAAATGATCGACGAGCAAGGTTTGGATACCCTAATTGAAATCGACGGCGGAGTTACCGATAAAAACGCTAAACAGCTTGTCGAAGCCGGCGCTAACGTCTTAGTAGCGGGAAGTTATATTTTTAACGCCAAAGACCCAATACAAACTACTGCTGATCTAAAGAAACTAACATCATCTTAATACAAAAAGGCGCCTTAATCAGCGCCTTTTTTAATGATATTGGTCTATCAGGTATTTAATCAAATCGGTTGTTGTCACAATTCCCACCAGCAAATCTCCCTGGCAGACGGGTAAAGCATGAAATTCTTTGGTTGCTAAAATCTCAGCGGTTTCTTTGATCGTAGTCTCGGGAGTAATGGTCACCAGTTTTTTGGTCATCACCTGTTCGATAGTAAACATGTTGTACACGGTTACATCAATCACTTCATCTTCTTCATCAACAGCATCGACAAAAGAAATTCGGAGTAAATCGGTATAACTCAAGATCCCCAGGAGTATATTACCATTCACCACAGGAATATGTCTGATTTTATGTCTTTTGAACAGACTTTCCGCTTTTGTCAAATCATCGGTCAGGTTCAATTTTACCACATTTTGCGTCATGATGGTAGACACCGGAACTTTATACTTCATAGCCGTAATGTATTGATTATGAGTAAAATTACTGGCATAAAGTTACGAAATACTATTTAAACCATCACTAAACTCAGAATTTGATATTCCCGGCGATTTCCTGCAACAGGATTTCAGAAATTTTTGCCTGAAACTTAGCACTGCTGTTTCTTGCAATGGCATTGATATAATTCTCCTGCGCGGCTCTGAATTCAATTGTCGGAATGGTCCCGATTTTAAATTTCTCTAAAGTAATTTCCAGATTCTTTTTGGCAATAGCCTCATTATCTTCTTCCAACTTAGCCAATTCAAGATTTGTCACGTAAGTTTGATACATAGAAACCAATTGCGCATCTATCGTTTGTTTTTGCTGATCAACAGCGATTGTAGAATTCTCGACCATTAATTTGACTACTTTCTCATTTCGGTTCTGAAGAAACCCGTTAAAAACATTCAATGAAGCCGAAACACCATAATTTAAGCCTCTGGCCGACGATTGTGATGTAAATCCTAAGCTTGATTCCGAACGGTTAAAATTATAGCCTGTATTGAGTTTTACAGTTGGGTATCGGTTGGCTCGAAGCTGTTTCATATCCAATTCGGCTACTTTTTTATCTATCATTGCCAATTGCAGCTGCGGATTTTGTTTTTCGACCAATTCTTTTAAATCAATCAGCTTTAATTTTTCATCCACTACGACATCTTCCACAACTTTAAAATCGGTCTGAACGTCTCTTGCTAAAATCTCATTCAGCCTGATTTTTGTAATCTCATAAAGTTCTTTCTGTCGCAATAGATTAGAAGTATCGGTATTCAGATCCACCTGCGCGTTCAAAAATTCCAGTTTCGATGCTTTTCCGATGGTAAATCGGTTATCTGCCGTTTTTACCCTTTGCTTTGAAATAACGATTGTGGTATCTAACGCTTTTAACAATTGCTGTTGCTGTACCAGATCGTAATAAGTGGTCATCACATCGCTGACTTTAGTTAAAATCGTCATTTTTAACTGAGCTTCTCCCTGCTTTTCCAGCTCTTTCAACTGGTCATAACGGGCAAACATTCTCAAGCCGTCAAAAACGGTCCAGCCTAAATTTACGCCATAGGCAAGGCTATTGTTTTTAGCATTATCCAATTCACGCACTTCACCGTCAGACTGCGTTTGTTTAGTGTTTTGAATTGTATTGTTTTGCGTGAGTGTCAAATCTACTTTAGGCAACATCCCTGCATTTCCCAAACTCTTATTTTCTTTTGTTATGTCCGAATCGTTAGCCGCAATTTTGATGTCATAATTGTTCTTAAGCGCGATTTGCACTGCTTCCTCAACCGTCAGGATTTCCTGAGCTTGGAGGGCAGGAATTACGGACAGCAACGTTATTATCTGAACCAGCATCCTTCTCATCGTCTTATTCTTTTTCATAGTCTTTAATATTGTCAAATTCCGGACGGTGCTTTTTCTCACGGGACCACATCAGATAAATCGCCGGGATTATGAATAAAGTCAGCATTAATGAAAACAAGGTTCCGCCAACGATCACGACTCCCATTCCGATCCTGCTCGTGGACGCCGCACCCAATGACATAGCAATCGGCAACGCACCTAAAGCAATGGCTAAACTCGTCATTAAAATTGGTCGTAATCGCGATTCGGAAGCTTCGATAATAGCCTCATACTTTGGTTTGCCCTGTTCCCGAAGCTGGTTGGCGAACTCAACGATCAAAATCCCATTCTTTGTCACCAGACCAATCAGCATTACCGTTCCAATCTGGCTGAAGATATTCCACGTTTGCCCGAATAGCCATAAAGAAAACAAAGCTCCCGCCACAGCCATCGGTACAGTTAAAATGATAATCAGCGGATCTATGAAACTTTCAAACTGGGCTGCCAAAATCAGGAAGATCAGCAATAATGCCAGTCCGAAAGCGAAAGAAGTATTCGAGCTGCTTTCCACAAAATCCCTAGATTCACCGCTTAAGTCGGTTGTAAAGGTGTCGTCAAGCACTTTTTCTTTAATTCGCTCCATTGCATCAATTCCGTCACCGATACTTTTACCCGGCGCTAATCCTGCGGAAACTGTGGCCGACATATAACGGTTATTGTGGTACAATTGCGGCGGGCTGCTTTGTTCCTCAACCGTAACAAGATTGTCTAATTGAATTAGCTGGCCCGAACTGCTTTTAACGAAAATTGACGTCAGGTCCATTGGTGCATTTCGGTCCTTTTTGTCGAATTGCCCCATCACCTGATACTGTTTCCCGTTCATCATGAAATACCCGAAACGCTGGCCGCTCAATGAAAGTTGTAGCGTTTGCGCAACATCAATAACGGAAACCCCCAGACTTTGTGCCTTTTCGCGATCGATAGTTACATAAATTTCGGGCTTATTGAATTTCAGGTTTACATCCGAATTGGAAAATGTGGGATCATTGCCGACTTCTTCCATAAACTGTGGAATTTTTTCTTCCAGCTTTTTGAAATTAGGTGCCTGGATCACGAATTGGATCGGCATTCCTCCTCTTCGGTTTACTGCGATTGTTGGTGATTCCGAAACATTGACTTTCGCTTCAGAATATTGTTTTGTCCATTTAGTCAATCCCTCGGCGATTTCCTTCTGTGATTTTTCCCTTTCGCCCGGCTGAACTAATGCGATTCGTGCTCTGCCCGTATTTACCGAAGAAGAGCCAAATCCCGGCGAAGTGATAATCAAACTCACTTTTTTCTCCGGAATTGAATCGTTGATCAATTCTGTAAGCTCGTTCATAAAGCGGTCCATGTATTCATAGGAAGCACCTTCGGGAGCAGTTACATTTACGCCGATAAAACTTCGGTCATCATAAGGAGCGGTTTCTTTCTGAAGCACTGTAAAAAACAGATATATCAATCCGAAGCACGCAATCAGTATCGGAAAACTCAGCCATTTTTTCTTCATGAATCCGGTTAATGCTTCCGCGTAAGTCGAATTCATTTTCTGAAAATAAGGTTCCGTCATGTTATAAAATTTCGATTTTTTCTGCTCGCCGCCTTTCATCAGGTAGGCATTCAGCATCGGCGTAAGCGTTAACGACACAAAAGCGGAAATCAACACGGCCGCGCCAATAACTACACCAAATTCACGGAACAATCGTCCTACGAAACCTTCCAGAAAGATTACCGGTAAAAATACGGCTGCCAGCGTAATCGAAATGGAGATTACCGCAAAGAAAATCTCGTTTGAACCTTTTATCGCAGCTTCAATCGGGGTCATGCCCTGCTCTACTTTCTTAAAGATATTTTCGGTTACTACGATTCCGTCATCCACCACTAATCCTGTTGCCAGTACAATTGCGAGCAAGGTCAATACATTCACGGAAAATCCGCACAAATACATAATGAAAAAGGTAGCAATCAAAGACACCGGAATGTCAATTAGAGGACGAAAGGCAATAGCCCAATTTCGGAAGAAAAAATAGATAATCAATACCACCAGTAAAATGGACAGCGCGAGTGTTTCTGCTACTTCCAGGACGGCTTTCTTTACAAAAATGGTATTATCAACAGCAATATTCAGTTTAAAATCTTTAGGCAAATCTTTCTTTAGCTGGTCGTATTGCTCGTAGAATTTTTCGGCAATATCCAGATAGTTTGTTCCCGGTTGCGGAATAATTGCCATACCTACCATCGGCTGGCCTGAATCGGAAAGTTTTGTTTCCAGATTTTCAGCTTCCAATGAGGCTTTCCCGATATCGCTTAGACGAACGATTTTGTCACCTTCTGCTTTGATGATTATATTATTAAAACCTTCTTCGCTGGTAATACTTCCTACTGTCTTAACCGTAAGTTCCGTATTGGCACCAGTTAATTTTCCGGAAGGCAATTCAACATTTTGCTTGTTTAATGCTGTTCGGACATCTGCAACCGTGCAACCATAGGAAGCTAATTTTACCGGGTCGATCCACAAACGCATCGCATATTTTCGCTGGCCCCAAATCTGGATGCTGCTCACACCCGGAATTGTTTGTAAGCGCTGGGAAAGCACATTATCAGCATAATCGGAAAGTTCCAGCACGTTTTTATTGTCACTCTGCACGGTCATGGTGATAATCGGCTCCGAATCGGCATCCGCTTTGGAGACTACTGGTGGCGCATCAATATCCTGAGGTAAGCTGCGGACAGCCTGCGATACTTTATCACGTACATCATTAGCGGCTTCTTCGAGATTTTTATCTAAGTTGAATTCGATACTGATACTGCTTCGGCCCTGGCTGCTTGAGGAAGAAATATTTCGGATTCCGTCGATGGAATTTACGGCTTTTTCTAAGGGTTCCGTAATTTGTGACTCAATGATATCGGCATTGGCACCGGAATAATTCGTTTGTACCGATATCTGAGCCGGATCAATCGAAGGGAATTCACGTACGCCCAAAAAGGTATACCCGATAATTCCGAAAAGGATCAGCATCAGGTTTAGTACTATGGTGAGTACCGGTCGTTTTATACTTAAAGTGGATAAACTCATGTTTTAAATTTTATCTTACTTTAAAGTTACTTTTACTGGCGAATCATCTTTCAAGGTCATCACTCCGCTGGTCAGAAGTGTATCTCCGGCTTTCAATCCTGAAATTACCAAAACGTCTTTATCCGTTCGGGCACCGGTTTCCACCATAATTTCTTTTGCTTTCCCGTTCACTGATACAAAGACTTTTTTTCCGTTTTGCACTGGTATCAAAGCTTGGGTCGGAACTAATAGGGCATTTGTAATTTTATCTAGTGGGAGGGCAATGTTTGCGAAAGTTCCCGGAATAAGTTTTCCGTTTGGGTTTTGGGCAATCGCACGCATTTTTAAGGTACGTGTTTCCACTTCGATTCCCGGCTCAATTGCATACACTTTTGCTGAAAACTGCTCGTTTGAGCCTGAAGTCGTAAAGGACAGCACGGTATTGATTTTCATTTGTGTCGCATATTTTTCCGGAATGGAAAATGTGATTTTCACCTGACTGGTATTGACCAGATTTGCGACAACTGTTGTTGGCGTTACATAAGTTCCTTTGGAAATAGAACGCAACCCTATTTTTCCTGAAAATGGTGCTTTAACCGAAGTTTTGGCAATCTGGGCCTGGATTAATTGGGTTTGCGCCTGCGCAGAACGGAAATCGGCGCTGGCAATGTCGTATTCTTCCTGGCTTATCGCTTCTTTTTGAAGTAATAATTTGGCACGTCTTTCATTTTCCGAAGCTAAGATTTGTTTTGTTCTGGCTTGTGAAAGTTGAGCACGAAGCTCTAAATCGTTTATCTTGAAGAGCTGTTGTCCTTTTGCTACTGTGCTGCCTTCCGTAAAATTGATACTTTCTACAATTCCGGACACTTCGCTGCGGATTTCCACCTTTTCGTTGGCATCAATAGAGCCTGAAAGTGAAAGATTGTCAGAGAACACCTGAGGTTTCAGAATCATTCCCGTCACTTTTGCCGGTTTTTTATCGCCTTTGCCTTTTCCCCCGTCTTCTTTGGCTTTGTTTTCGGATATTCTGTAAAAAATCATCCCTCCCAAAACTATGGAAAGCAAGAAATAAATTATGTATTTGGATTTCATAGGATTATGATAGCAGCTTTTATACTTTTTATTTTTGATTGGGTACTAACAAAGCTACTTCTTATCTGTACTTTAGGACGTCTTTCAAAGTCTTTTTTAACAAAATTTTAGCGACTTTCTTTGAAGTTAATCATCAGTTCGACTTTATGGAATAACTCTGGAAATTCCTGCTTGAACTGCCTTGGTGTCTCGAAAAAATGCTCAAGGACTACGGCTAGAAATTCAAATTTGTTAGTGTAGGCATAAATTCGGAAATACTCTGATTCGACTAAGCGCTTAGCATTTGGCGGATGATGGATATCGACCATAATCTCGCTGAACATATCAGAGAAAATGGTCATACTGGTATTATTGCTCTTCATTGCCTGAAAATTCAGTGCATGGGCAAATTCGTGCAATCCTAAATTATGATTATCATTATCAATCTTGTACCCTTCCTGAAAATCTTTCCATGAAAAAGCAATTACACCCACCATGGGATTGAATTCGCCTTTATGGTATTCATCACTTACAGTCGAATAATATTCTCCCGGATAAATGATAATCCGTTCAAAGACATCGTACAGGTAATTCTTTAAACCGAAAGTCAGCATCGTGGAAGTTGCAGAAACCAGGACTCTCATCTGATCGGTAATCACTAAACCTTCTTTACCGATGAAATCGTATTCTTCAATAAAATCGGCAACACGGTATTCGAAATATTTTTTATCTTTTGGCGTAAGATTTTTATAAAAGACAAATTCCTTCTGAAGTATCGAACGTTGTGCTTTAGTCAATTTCTTCGGAAACGGATACCAATGAACATATAACGGTTTGTTGTAAAAAGTAATATAGCCACGTTCCACCACTCTGAAAACGAGCAATGCAACAAAAATTAAAACCACTAAAACAAGCAAAAAATCTTCTAAAACACTCATTCGATTGGGGCTAATAAAATGAACCGCATTATGTCCTGCCGTTCTCCGTTTTAAAAATAATCAAAAAAATGGTGTGCGCAAGTTTTGCCTGTTAATTTTAAACAGATTATGTTCCCTTGGAACACAGCAGAAAATAGACATTCAAAAAATAATGTAAATTTGCTTCTTAAAAGTAATCCAACGACCAAAGCCATGATTTATACCTTATTATCCATTATAATCCTTTTGCTGGTTGGCATTGCTTTTCTGGTTATTCACCTAATCCGTTCGGGCAAAGAAAAAAAGAAACTACAGGAAAACTTTTCGTTGCTTGAGATGAAAGTCAATGATCTGCATCTGAACACACTGGAATCAAAGTTGAATCCGCATCTTTTCAAAAACATTCTTAACTCTATCCAATCTCACGCTTATCAGACTTATTTTGCATTAGATAAGTTAGCTAACGTTCTGGATTACATTTTATACGAAAGTCAGAAAAAGTTCGTTACTCCCAAAGAAGAAATAGAATTTGCGCTGAACCTTATTGAGATTAATAAGACTAAAGTCAGTCCACTCTTCGAACTGAAAGTCAAAACCAAAATAAACGAAGGCGAAAAACTGTATGAACAAAATTTGCTGGCTCCTTTGATATCGATTGATTTAATCGAAAATGCATTCAAGCACGCCGATTTGCAAAGTCCTGACGCCTTTATTTCGATTGTATTCGAATTTAAGGACAACTGTTTCTATCTGACGGTTTCCAATAAAATTTCAGAGAAACGAAAATTAAAAAAAGAAAAAAGTGGCATTGGAGCTACTACTTTGGAGCAGCGTTTAAAGATTATTTATAAAAATCAGTTCAAACTGGATCGCTTTGTTGAAAATGACGTTTATATTGCGCACTTAAAAATCAATCTCCTTGAATACAAAACTCAAATGCTTACTGCTGGATGATGAATTGCCGGGACTGACATACCTAAAAATGTTATGTGAGCAAATACCCGAATTGGAAATTGTAAAGTCGTTTGACAATCCGGAGAAACTGCTTGCGGAAATGCCTGCGCTTGATTTTGACTTATGTATTTCGGATATTGAAATGCCGGGAATGAATGGTTTAGCATTGGCCAATTTACTTCAGGACAAACTGATTATTTTCACTACGGCCTATAAAGAACACGCGGCAGAAGCGTTTGATGTCAACGCCGTGGATTACATCACCAAACCAGTAACCAGAGAACGTTTGCAGAAAGCGGTCATAAAAGCACTGGAACACTTCAACAAACCGACATTGACCCAAAAACACATTCAGTTAAATACGGACAAAGGAAAAGCTATATTGTATTTTCATCAGATACAGCATATTAAAACTGCAACCATTGACAGTAGAGACAAGGAATTACTTTTGGTTGACGGCAGTTCATTGATCTTAAAGAACATTAGTTTCGACTCGCTTTTAACCCAACTTCCTGAAACCGATTTTTGCAGAGTGAACAAAAAGGAAATCATCGCCATGAATGCCGTGAAATTTTTCAGCCATAATGAGATTACACTGCATCAACAGGAAAACGGTAAACACCATACTTTAGCGCTTAGCGAAAAGTACCGCTCCGACTTTTTAATTAAGGTAAAAATCTAACTTATTACAAAGTTTTCCCTACTTATTACATCCGGTTGAAATTACCTTCCGTTTCGCTTTATTCCTCAAAAATCACTTCCCATATTTGCAGTGCAATAAATGCTAATTTAAAAATTGGAAGCGATGAGAAGTCTTAAAAACTCGTTTTTTTATTTAATCATTATTGGTGGATTTTCTGCTTTGATGTATTGGATTATCATGCAGGGAAAAACGCTTGAGGCCGGAAGGGAAATTATTCCGAGTCAGTTGGAAAGCGGACATTGGAACGATTTTGTTGCTTCCATGATGCACAATCTGCAACATCCTTTATCTATTCTTTTGGCTCAGATTGTTACCATCATTTTAGTAGCCCGTTTCTTTGGATGGATTTGCCGTAAGATCGGGCAGCCTTCTGTAGTTGGTGAAATTATTGCCGGTATCGTTTTAGGGCCCTCTTTAATCGGAATGCATTTCCCTGAATTTTCAGCCTTACTATTTCCGAAAGAATCATTAGGTAATTTACAGTTCCTGAGCCAGTTCGGATTAATACTTTTCATGTTTGTTATCGGCATGGAGCTGGATTTGAAAGCGCTCCGAAATAAGGCCCACGATGCCGTTGTGATAAGCCATGCCAGCATCATATTCCCTTTTGCCTTGGGATTGGGATTGGCCTATTACATCTATTCATCCTTTGCTCCTGCAGGCGTTGAGTTTACTTCATTTGGATTATTCATAGGGATTGCCATGAGCATTACCGCTTTTCCGGTTCTGGCGAGAATTGTTCAGGAACGCGGAATCCATAAAACGAAATTAGGCAGTATTGTAATTACCTGTGCGGCAGCGGATGATATCACGGCATGGTGTATTTTGGCTGCAGTGATTGCCATCGTAAAAGCAGGTTCTTTTGCCAGTTCGGTATACATTATTGCACTGTCGGTAATTTATGTAATGCTGATGCTGAAAGTGGTACGTCCTTTCTTAAAAAGAGTCGGAGACCTAAATGCCACAAGAGAAAGCCTGAACAAGCCCGTTGTTGCAATTTTCTTCCTGACCTTACTATTATCTTCTTATGCAGCTGAATTGATAGGAATTCACGCTTTGTTCGGAGCGTTTATGGCAGGAACCATGATGCCGGAAAACAGCAAATTCCGCAGTATATTTATTGACAAAGTGGAAGATGTTTCAGTGATTGTTCTGCTTCCCTTGTTCTTTGTTTTTACAGGATTAAGAACACAAATCGGGTTACTTAATGATCCCGGTTTATGGAAACTTACCGCAGTGATTATTCTCGTTGCGGTAGCGGGCAAATTCTTCGGAAGTGCACTGGCCGCTAAATTTGTGGAACACAATTGGAAAGACAGTTTGTCTATTGGTGCGCTGATGAATACAAGAGGTTTAATGGAACTGGTTGTGTTGAATATCGGATATGATTTAGGCGTATTATCTACTGAAATATTTACCATGATGGTGATTATGGCGCTGGTAACTACTTTCATGACAGGGCCTGCTTTAGACCTGATCAATTATGCATTCAAGAGCAAACCTGCGATTATTCCGGAAGAAATAGGTAACAAGAGTAAATATAAAATCCTGATTTCTTTTGCTACGGCCGGAAAAGGTAAAAAACTGCTGAAACTGGCCAACAGTCTGGTAAAAAAACAGACCGGAAACACTGTGGTCACTGCGATGCATTTATCATTAAGTTCTGAGGTGCACACCTTTGATGTTAAAGATTATGAGCGAGATACATTTTCTCCGGTTGTTTCTGAATCGGAGCATTTGAACCAGAAAATCATTACGCTGTTTAAAGTGTCAAATGATATTGATTCGGAAATTACTGAAACTGCCAATCAAGGGGAATATGACTTGCTATTAATCGGATTAGGACAATCTATATTTGAAGGTACGCTACTGGGGAAAATACTTGGTTTTACTACAAGAATCATAAATCCGGATCGTTTCATAGACAAAATCACGGGTAAAGAAGGTCTATTTGAGAATTCTCCTTTTGATGAGCGAACAAGGCAAATCCTGGCCAACAGCAAAATGCCGGTGGGAATTTTTGTTGATAAGGATTTAGAAGAAATCAATCATATTTTCATACCGGTTTTCAGTGCGGAAGATGCGTTTCTGATTGAATATGCGCAAAAATTAATCCACAATAACGGCTCCCAGATTACGGTTTTGGATGCAGTAGGACAAATTAAAAGCAATCAGGGAATTCAGGAAACGGTGCGTTCCATTGAACAAATTGCGCCGAACCATATTATGCTGAGTCAGGAGCGAACTATTAAGAAAGAGTTTTTAGAGCAGCATGATTTAATGATCATCAGTTTAGACAGCTGGAAAAAGCAAATTGATTCGCATAGTGTTTGGCTTAATAATACGCCGTCCATATTGATTGTTAAACCCTGATTAGAGAATTATGACCGTTATTTTTAAGAAAGGCTTTTATTTGTTTTTGTTATTCCTTTCAGTCGCGGGTTTCGCCCAAACCGCTGTAGTCCCACAATCATCACAGGAAAAGAAAATTGAGTTTGGTTTTGAAGGAATGGTTGGACTTGCATTCGGCGAAAAAACGATTGGGATTACTGTTGGCGGACCGAGTCTTAAATTTAAATGTAATAAGAATTTTAAAATAGGCGTAGGTGCTTTTCCTTCACTGGTTGTTATTGATGACAAAGCGTTTCCGCGATTGGCCGTTTCACCGATTATCGAGTACAGGCACTGGATGATTATTACGCCGTATTATGGCTATGATGCCGATGATAATCAGATTTGGACGTATGGAGTGGGTTATCGATTCTAAGAACATTTCAACTTCACCATAAAACAAAACGACTCAAGAATAGCTGAATTATTCTTGAGTCGTTTTTGCTTTAAAACTTAAAAGCAAGCTTGGACTTTTTAAATAAAAGAGGGGTTGGCTGCGCCTTCCCCTACAAAGCTCCGCTTTGAAAATAAAAAGTACAAAACTAAAATACTCAAGCAAGCTTGGACATTTTCAATAAAAGAGGGGTTGGCTGCGCCTTCCCCTACAAAGCTCCGCTTTGAAAATAAAAAGTACAAACTAAAATACTCAAGCAAGCTTGGACATTTTAGTTTGTACTTTTTATTTATCCGTGACCTCGGAGGGGTTCGAACCCCCAACCCTCAGAGCCGAAATCTGATATTCTATCCAGTTGAACTACGAGGCCAATTTTGATTGTCAGACTTCTAAAAATTTAAGAAGTCTAACGATCTGATAATCTATTCTATACTAAAAGTTTTTTAACGATAGCCGAAATGGTTTTGCCTTCCGCTGTTCCGCCTAATTTTGCAGTCGCTAATCCCATTACTTTCCCCATGGAAGCAATTCCTGAGGCTCCGGTTTCAGCGATGATACCCGCTACAACTGCTTCTACTTCCGCTTCGGAAAGCTGTGCCGGGAGGAATTTCTCGATTACTGCGATTTGCGCTAATTCCGGTTCAGCGAGGTCAGGACGGTTTTGCTCTGTAAAAATTCCTGCGCTGTCTTTTCTTTGCTTAACCAATTTCTGAAGCAATTTGATTTCCGCTTCTTCTGTTAATCCGTCGGCACCTCCGGCAGCGGTCTGCGCCAATAAAATTTCGGATTTGATGGCGCGTAATGCTTCTAAAGCAACCGTATCTTTTGCTTTCATGGCGGTTTTCATCTCGTCCATGATTTGTGTTGATAAGCTCATATTCTGGTAATGTGTTTATTCGGTTATTTGACACTCTGATCACAAAAATGCAAATAGCTTCTCTTCTAGCCCCGAGTGCAGTGGCATCCGCCTCAGCGGATAGAACGGAAAGCGGGAAAACGGCTGGCTGACAATGCCCTAACCATTCGCTCCAAAAACCATTTTCATTTTGCTATGCGAAGATAAAAAAAATAACCCAAAACATCACTGCTTTGGGTTAAAGGTTTCTCAAAAAAGGGTTAGTTAGTCGACATTGTCGTGAAGGAACGAATTGTTGGAACGCAACTGGATGTCGTCGTTACTGTCCATTCCCAAAGACATGCGGGATTTACTGTTATCGACAGGAGCTGAATGCAAATCCACACCCATACGTTTGTAGGCCGGTTCTTTCTCTAATTCGTTCACGCGGGATGCACTGTTGTTGAACTTATAGTTGAACTCCTTCATTTTTCTTTTGCGCTCTTCGGCACGCATGCGTAACGTTTCCTCTATGGTCATTTCCACGGGGGAAATCTCGTCGTATTGCGATTGCATTACCGGAGCTTCTTCGGTTCTTTTCATGGTGAAGTTAAGTTCGGCCGCGATAGGCTCCTCTTTTACTTCTTCCACCACCGGTTTTGATGTGGCCAATTCGTTTTCTTTTTCCATGTAATCGTCCAAAGAATAACGGATTACACCCGACTGGTTCACTTCCGTTACGGGAACTACCTGTACCGGTTCGTTTACGATCATTTCTTTTGTTTCTTCAGAAAGATTGAAGATCAGTTTATCGTCGTTTGTTGAAACGCCGCCGTTGGTCAGATCAAAAGAGAAAGCGATTTGCTCTTCCACATGATTAATTTCAGGCTTAACAATTTCTGCACCGAAAACTTCGATTTCGCGAACGTCTTTGATTTCAAAAACCTGCTGTTCTACAACTGGAGAAACGATTTCGAAGAATACGTCTAAGTTATTGATGAATTCAGAAGTTGGAATTAAATCCACTTCCGCTACCGGCTTTTTTTCTGTAACTTCTACCTCCTCTTCCAGCGTAAATACGATTTTTTCTTCCACAACCGGAGTAACTTCCGCTGCAACCGGCTCTGTTTTCGGCTGTTCTGCCGGAGTTGAAAAATCAAAAGAAGGAACGATTGGTTTTTGGGTTAAATCCTGTACCAGTTTTTGCTCGCCTTCTAACGTATGAATAATCTTTTTAGGCTCTGTGTTAACAATTTCCGCCTGTTGCTCTACGTTGAAACCTGTTGCGATAATGGTAACTGCTACTGAATCGCCCAAAGTTTCGTCTTCACCAACACCCATGATGATGTTTGCGTTGAAGCCTGCTTCCGCCTGAATGTGGTCGTTGATTTCCCCGATTTCGTCTATCGTGATTTCATTCGTACCTGAAACGATAAGCAACAATACATTCTTAGCGCCTGAAATTTTATTATCGTTCAACAATGGAGAATCCAATGCGCTGATGATTGCATCTTTAGCACGGTTATCGCCCGAAGCTGTTGCCGATCCCATGATTGCCGTTCCGCTGTTTGACAATACGGTTTTAGCATCTTTTAAATCGATATTCTGCGTGTAGTGATGTGTAATTACCTCTGCAATTCCGCGAGAAGCCGTTGCCAACACTTCGTCAGCTTTAGAGAAACCGGCTTTGAAACCAAGGTTTCCGTAAACTTCTCTTAATTTATTATTGTTGATAACGATTAAAGAATCCACTTGCTTTCTAAGTCTTTCAACACCAGATAACGCTTGGTCCTGACGAACTTTTCCTTCAAACTGGAACGGAATGGTAACGATCCCTACAGTAAGGATGTCTCTTTCCTTTGCCAGTTGCGCGATTACGGGAGCGGCGCCTGTTCCGGTTCCTCCGCCCATACCGGCAGTGATGAATACCATCTTGGTATTGCTGTCCAACATTTTTTCTATTTCCTCGATACTTTCCAGAGCTGATTGCTGTCCTACTTCAGGATTTGCTCCTGCACCAAGACCTTCAGTCAAGTTAACGCCCAATTGAATTTTGTTAGGCACCGCACTGTTCTGTAATGCCTGAGAATCAGTATTACAAACGATGAAGTCCACTCCCTTAATCCCTTGTTTAAACATGTGGTTGATGGCATTGCTACCACCTCCACCTACACCAATAACTTTAATTACATTTGATTGGTTTTTTGGTAAATCAAATGAGATACTTCCAAAATCTGAATTGCTTTCCATACTGTATCGGTTTTATTCTGCGTTATCTAAAAATTCTTTAATTCTGTCTATATATTTATCGAAAAAGCCTCTTTTTATCTTGTCTCCCGTCGATTCCTGTAGTACTTCCTGTCTCACTGGATTCACAGCTTTTGGCTGTTCCACTTCGATGGATTCCGGAATGCGTTCTTCAACTACCTGCGGCTTAATCTCAATTTTAGGCTCTTCTTTTTTCATTTCCACCAAAGGCGTTGCGCTCTTGGTATTGTTGCGGATGCTGTTCATCACCAATCCGACTGCCGTTGCGTACATTGGGCTTGAAATCTCCTCATCGGAATCGCCGGCCAAATGCTCGTTCGGATAACCGATTCTGGTATCCATTCCTGTGATGTATTCCACCAATTGCTTGATGTGCTGCAATTGCGCGCCACCACCGGTTAAAACGATTCCCGCGATTAGTTTTTTACGAGGATCTTCGTGTCCGTACGATTTGATTTCCGCAAAAACCTGCTCGATGATTTCCACTACTCTTGCGTGGATGATTTTCGAAAGGTTCTTCAACGAGATTTCTTTTGGCTCACGGCCTCTTAATCCCGGAATCGAAACGATTTCGTTATCCTTGTTTTCGCCCGGCCAGGCCGATCCGAATTTTACTTTCAATAATTCTGCCTGCTTCTCAATAATCGAGCAGCCTTCTTTAATATCTTCGGTGATTACATTTCCACCGAAAGGCACAACTGCCGTGTGACGAATAATGCCGTCTTTGAAAATCGCCAAATCCGTTGTTCCGCCACCTATATCAATCAAAGCTACTCCGGCTTCTTTTTCTTCCTGACTTAAAACCGCATCGGCTGACGCTAAAGGTTCCAATGTTAATCCGGACAAGTCTAAGCCAGCACTCTTGATACATCTTCCAACGTTTCTGATGGAAGAAGCCTGACCTACCACTACGTGAAAGCTTGCTTCCAGTCTCCCGCCATACATTCCGATTGGCTCTTTAATTTCCGATTCGCCGTCGATTTTGAATTCCTGTGGCAAAACATGGATAATTTCCTCTCCCGGCAACATAGCCAGTTTGTGTACCTGATTGATTAACAAATCGATATCGGCATCACCGATAACTTCTTCTGCATTCGCGCGGCTGATATAATCGCTGTGCTGGATGCTGCGGATGTGCTGGCCGGCAATACCTACCACCACATCGTTGATTTTGTATCCTGAATCGGCTTCAGCCTCGATAATCGCCTGCTGAATTGACTGGATTGTTTGCGTAATATTATTTACAACACCACGAGCTACACCAAGGCTTTTGGATTTCCCAACGCCTAAAATCTCTAATTTCCCGTACTCATTTTTCTTGCCGATCATCGCAACAATCTTTGTTGTCCCAATGTCCAATCCTACTGCAATACTTTCTTTTTCCATATTCTTCTATTTGGTGCACACAACCTGTTGTGTAAACTTCAGATTAATCATTTTATATTCTCCTATCAAGGTGTCTTTCATCGCGTGCTGAAAAAAAGCTTTGTAATTATTAAACTTCTTATCAACATTTATCGGCTTTCCGAAAAGGATTTCATAATTGTAATTCCTGTTCGTCATCATTAAGCTTCCCGACGCTAAAATCTTAGCTCCGGTGATGTTCTTTTTCAAAAAATCATCGTCGTGGATTTTCTGAAAAACAACAGTCAAATCTTTTCTGTTTTCATCATTTATTTCACCCAAAACAAGAGGAACTCTTGCGGAAAAATTGTCCGACAAAGGCATTTCATTACCTTCATAGTCAATGTAATAAGAACTTCTTTCGTTGCTCACTCGTGCGATTGGGGTCTTCTGCGTTACGAGTGCTTTTAAAGTTCCGTCAATAGTCGCGAAAACCTGCGCATCGGCAATCATTTGATGATTATCTAGTTCACGCTCTAATCTATTCAAATCTAATTTATCTTTTCGAATGCTGTTAACCCCGCTAAAATTTTGTATTAACAAGTTATTAACCATTTCATCGGTGACGAACGGTGTATTTTCACCGGCAAACTGCACTTCGGTTTTGACTAATTTCCGGTCTTCATTTCGTTTGGATGAAAAAGAATACAGGAAAATCAGTACTCCGAACATGAGTACGAGCCTAACGTCTGTCCATTTAATTTTTTTCATCTTCCAATGCCTTTTTAATATCCGAAACCATCTCACCAACATCTCCTGCGCCAATTGTAACAACTATTTGAGCATCAGAAGCTTTCATAAGTGAAATTAATTCTTCCTTCTGTACTAATTTCTTATTCTTATTTTCCATCTTCTCCAGAAGCCATTGCGAAGTGATTCCTTCCATTGGCAATTCCCGTGCCGGATAAATATCTAAGAGCATCACTTCATCAAACTGCGACAGGCTTTTTGCGAAATCATCAGCAAAATCCTTTGTTCTGCTAAATAAATGCGGCTGAAAAACCGCCAGTACTTTTTTCCCCGGATACAATTCGCGAACTGCTTGATGTACCGCGTTGATTTCCGTGGGATGATGTGCATAATCGTCGATATATACGAATTCCGGTCTTCGGATCTGGAACGAAAAACGGCGCCTAACTCCTTTGAAAGTCAAAAAAGCCTTGGCAATGTCCTCGGTCGGGGTGCCGAAAGTGCGTGCCATCGCCAAAGCCAGTAACGCATTAGTCAAGTTATGCCGGCCCGGAAGGCCGAATTTTAAGTTCTGTATTTTCTCGGTCGGCGTCTCAACATCGAATACGTACCAACCCTCTTCTATTCTCACATTTTTAGCAACAAAATCGGAATCGTCATCAACACCAACAGTTATCGCTTTTAACGGCAATCCGTTGTTGATGAACAGCTTGCTTTTATCTTCCACCTTATTGGCGAATTCTACAAACGAAGCTTCAATAGCTGTTGCATCGCCATAGATATCCAAGTGATCCGCGTCCATTGAGGTTACGCAGGCGATATTCGGGTGCAGGTGTAAAAACGAGCGGTCGAATTCGTCGGCTTCTACTACAGTTACCGTTTTTCCGCTGCCGATTAGGTTGGAGTCGTAGTTTTCAACAATTCCGCCTAAAAAAGCAGTCACATCAGCGCCACTTTCGTATAAAACATGTCCCAGAATACTTGAAGTTGTGGTTTTACCGTGAGTTCCTGCCACTGCGAAACAGAATGTATCTTTTGTGATGATTCCCAATACCTCGGCACGTTTCTTTACTTCGAATCCGTTGTCAATGAAATAATTCCACTCCAAATGATGTTTCGGAACTGCCGGCGTGATTACTACCAGCGTATTTTCTTTATTTAAAAACTCCTGACCAATTGCCTTTATATCATCTTCAAAGTGAATCGGGATGCCGCTTTCCATCAATTCGCCGGTTAATTGCGTTGGCGTTTTGTCGTAGCCGGCCACATTTTTTCCGATGAATTTGAAATAGCGCGCCAGGGCACTCATTCCGATGCCTCCGATGCCGATGAAATAGACGTTATGTATTTGGTTTAAGTTCATTCTTTTTAAGTTACCGAGTCGCTAAGTTGCTAGTTACTGAGTTATTTTATCAGCTTTACAATTTCGTCAACGATTTGCTGTGTTGCGTTGGGCAAAGCCAGTTGCTTTATATTTTTACTCAATTCGTTTCGCTTTTCTTCACTGCCAATCAATTCTGAAAAAACAGTTTCAAATTGCGCATCCAATTCTGATTCTTTCAGCAAAATGGCGCCGTTTTTATCAACTATGGCTTTTGCATTTTTGGTTTGATGATCTTCAGCCACATTGGGCGACGGTATGAAAATCACCGGTTTTCCTACAATGCACAATTCCGAGACCGATGACGCTCCTGCCCGCGAAATCACCACATCTGCCGCTGCGTATACCAAATCCATTCTATCAACAAAGGCAAGCACCTGAACATTTTCCTTGTCGGAAAAATGCTTGTATTCTTCATAATATAATTTCCCGCATTGCCAGATGATCTGCATGTTTTGCGACAGCAGAAAATCCAGCTCGCTCGCGATCAACTGATTGATTCTTCTCGCGCCTAAACTTCCGCCTAAAACCAAAAGCGTTTTTTTAGAAGCATCTAATTTGAAATATTCGACAGCTTCGTTTTTTTTATCTCCGACGGCGATCAAATCCTGACGAACAGGATTCCCGGTTAAAACCATATTCTCTTTCGGGAAGAAGCGCTCTAAATTTTCGTATGCCACACAAATTTTATTGGCTTTTTTCCCCAGTAATTTGTTGGTAATTCCAGGATATGAATTCTGCTCCTGTATTACCGTCGGGATTCCGATTGTGGACGCAACTTTTAAGACAGCGCCACTGGCGAAACCTCCTGTACCGATTACAACATCCGGCTTAAAGCTTTTCAGGATCCCAAATGATTTGGCAAGACTTGAAGCCAATTTAAACGGAAACATAGCATTCTGTAAAGTCAGCTTTCGCTGAATACCTGCAATCCACAATCCCTTTATCGGGTATCCTGCCTGAGGCACTTTTTGCATTTCCATTTTATCTGCAGCGCCTACGAAAAGGATATCGGCATCCGGGAAGCGGCTTTTCAGTTCGTTCGCTATCGCCACAGCGGGATAAATATGCCCTCCTGTACCTCCGCCGCTGATTATGAATTTTGGATTTGCTTTCATTTCTTTTTCGAGTTACTGAGTAGCTTAGTTGCTGAGTGGCTTAGTTCTTTAAAAATTCTTTTCTTCATTTTACTACTAAAGCCTCAAAGTTTCTAAGTTTTATATATTCTCTATTTTCTTGTTTCTTGTCTCTTACTCCTTATTCAAAACCGCATTCATCGGGTTATCCGTTTTATCTTCTATCGAATAATTTTCACCCTTCTTGGCGATTTCGATTATTTCATCAACATCATTTCCTTTTTCCATTTCCAAAGCCACTTCCCTGTCAATAATGCGTTGCAAAGCTTCATCTCTTGATCTCGCTTCGGCTTCGATTTGCGCAATTTCTTCCTCTTTTTTGGTAACGCTCAGAATAATTCCGATGGCAATACACGTCATCCAGATTGAGGTTCCCCCGCTACTGATTAACGGCAACGTTTGTCCTGTCGTCGGCAATAATTCCACTGCTACGCCCATATTGGTAAACGCCTGGAAAATTATCGGAAAGCCCAGTCCAACAATCAGCAATTTTCCAAATAATGTCGGCGCCTTATGCGAGGTGATCAGGAATCGGAAGAACAATAGCAGATAGAGCCCCATGATGGCAAACCCTCCAATCAGTCCATATTCTTCCACGATGATTGCGTAGATGAAATCGGAAGACGACTGCGGAAGGAAATTTTTCTGCACGCTTTTTCCCGGACCTAATCCGTATATTTTTCCGGAAGCAATGGCGATTTTCGCTTTTTCAATCTGATAATCGTCCTCGTTGGGCTTATCGGAACTGAAACGCTCGATACGGCTCATCCAGGTATTCACCCGGCTGGTCACTTTGTTATCCGGAAAAGCTTTCGCAACCAGCACAAACATCAGCAAACCGGCAATTCCCAATCCGATAATGGTGAACAGGTACTGCAACCTATATTTTCCAACAAAAACCAGCATGCAAACCATAGAAAACATCAAGGCTGCCGTGGAGAAATTGGCCGGCAAAATTAAGCCAATTATTCCGAAAACCGGCGCCCATAATTCGATTAATGACGACTTAAATGTATATTCTTTTTCCTCGATCTTAGACAAATACCTGGCCACATACACCATCATGATGATAAAGGCAAAAGCGGAAGGCTGAAACGACACGCCGATGAACGGAATCTGCAGCCATCGACTTGCGTTCGCGCCACCAATAGTCGTGCCCTGAAGTATGGTAAAGCCTACTAAAATGAAGGCTACCGGCATCAGCCACCAGGAAAAAGCCTTGAAATAATGATACGGCGTTCTATGTACAAAATAGATTAAGCAGAACCCGATAAAAACATGCACCAAATGTTTGAAGAGATAACCAATGGTAGAGCCTTTCCCCACCACATACACAAGGTTCGTGCTGGCGCTGAAAACAGGCATAAAGGAAAACAAGGACAGCAGGGCTACGAATGCCCAAATCCCTCTGTCTCCTTTTAATTTACCAATTAGTTCTTTCATGTTTTACTCTTTTGTGATTGTATCACTTCTATAAATTCTGAACAGCGTTTTTGAACTGTTTCCCCCTGTCTTCGTAATTTTCAAATAAATCAAAACTTGCGCAGGCTGGGGAAAGCAAAACCGTATCTCCTTTTTCTGCCATTCGTTGCGCTATTTTAACTGCTTCAGTCATGCTTGTGGTTTCAATCATCACATCCACCACATCTTCGAAAGCATGCATGATTTTTGAATTGTCAACCCCTAAACAAATAATCCCTTTTACTTTTTCACGAACCAATGGCATCAATTCACTATAATCATTTCCTTTATCTACACCTCCTACAATCCACACCGTTGGCGTATTCATACTGTCCAAAGCGAAGAATGTTGCGTTCACATTAGTAGCTTTTGAATCGTTAATGTACTGTACGTTCTGAATTTTCAACACTTTTTCCAATCGGTGTTCTACGCCCTGAAAATTCGACAGACTCTCACGGATAGTTTCTTTTCGGATGCGCATTAGCTGGGCCACCGTGGTAGCTGCCATTGCATTTTTCACGTTGTGTTTTCCTTCTAAAGCTAGTTCGTTGATTGGCATGGTAAATTGGTCGTTATTAATAGTGGTGGTTATATTTTCTTCGTCTGCGTAAGCGCCTTCATCCATTTTTTTAATCAATGAAAAAGGAATTTTTTTGGCTTTTATTTCGTTTTCGGACAACCATTTCACAATGGCTTCATCATCGTCATCGTATACAAAATAGTCGTCTTCCGTTTGGTTTTTCGTTATTCTGAATTTGGCTTCGATATACAAATCGTAATCGTAATTATAGCGATCCAGGTGATCCGGACTGATGTTTGTCATTACGGCAATATGCGGCCGATAATTCACGATCCCGTCCAGCTGGAAGCTGCTCAATTCCAAAACATAGGCTTCGTACTTATTCTCGGCAATTTGCCAGGCAAAGCTTTTTCCGATGTTTCCGGCGATTCCTACATTCATTCCGCCCTGCATCAACAGATGATGGGTCAGCATAGTGGTGGTAGTTTTGCCGTTGCTTCCCGTTATTCCGATGGTCACGACATCGGTGAACTGGCTTGCAAATTCAATTTCAGAGATGATAGGAACGTTGTTTTTTTTCAGGTGCTTTACGATGGATGATTTGTCCGGGATCCCAGGGCTTTTCATTACTACATCGGCATTGAAGATCAACTCTTCTGTATGTTGGTTTTCCTCCCATGGAATCTGATTTAAAA
>NZ_CAMLMK010000022.1 GCF_946481155.1 uncultured Flavobacterium sp. | reverse complement strand
GATTCGATTAACGTATCATCTTCAGAAATACAAATCGAAGCTTTTGCTTTCATTTCGGCAGTCCAATCTGTAAATGTAAAGGCCTGATCGGCAGTAAGCGTTCCTAAATGCACTTCAATAATTCTTCCCTGGAATACATTTTCTCCACCAAATTTGTGTAACATTTGCGCTTGTGTCGCATGAACCACATCACGAAAATCCATATAACTTGCCATTTGTCCTTTGAATGTCACTTTTACAGATTCCGGAATTGGCATTGAAGCTTCTCCTGTAGCAAGCGCTAAAGCAACTGTACCTGAGTCAGCACCGAACGCTACACCTTTCGACATTCTTGTATGAGAATCACCACCAATGATGATAGCCCATTCGTCAATTGTAATATCGTTAAGAACTTTATGAATTACGTCCGTCATTGAATGATAAACACCTTTTGGATCACGGGCAGTAATTAAACCGAAATCGTTCATGAATTTCATTAATTTCGGAATATTTGCCTGTGCTTTTTTATCCCAAACTGAAGCTGTATGACAACCAGATTGGTAAGCACCATCAACAATTGGAGAAATAACGGTCGCCGCCATAGACTCTAATTCCTGAGCAGTCATTAATCCCGTTGTATCCTGTGAACCAACAATATTTACTTCTACACGAACATCGGAACCTGCATGTAATGCTTTTTTAGAAATTGTTCCTACAGCATTTCTGTTGAAGATTTTTTCAACAGCTGTAAGCCCTTGTCCTTCAATTGAAACCTCTTTCGAAGGTGCATATACTAGCGGCGCTTCAATTCCAAGCGTCTTTGCTGCAAAAGTTTGAATCTTTTTACCGAAAACAATTGCATATGAACCACCAGCTTTGATAAATTCCATTTTCTGAGGCGTGAATGCTTTAGAAATGTCAATTAATTCTTGGTCTCCGTTATATAATTTTTTCGTTTTTGTATTAATGGTAAGAACCGTTCCTGTAGCTACAGAATACGCTTCTTCTAAAACCGGATCACCACTTTCATTACGAACTACTTCACCATTAGCGTCGGTCTTTTTTACCCAGTTCTTAAGATCTAAACCAATACCACCCGTTACATCAACTGTAGTTAAGAAGATTGGAGAAATTCCGTTTGTTCCTGCAACAATTGGCGCAAAGTTTACGAATGGAACATAAGGACTTGCTTGTTTACCAGTCCAAAGCGCCACGTTATTCACACCTGACATACGTGATGAACCCACACCCATAGTACCTTTTTCAGCAATTAACATCACACTTTTATCCGGATGTTGTGCTTGTAAAGCTTTGATTTCTTCCTGAGCTTGAGGTGTAATCATACATTTACCGTGCAATTCACGATCTGAACGTGAGTGCGCCTGGTTACCAGGAGAAAGTAAATCCGTTGAAATATCTCCTTCACCTGCGATAAAAGTTACTACTTTAATTTCTTCAGCTACTTCCGGAAGTTTTGTGAAAAATTCAGCCTTAGCATAACTTTCAAGAATATCTTCAGCGATTTCATTACCATTTTCAAAAGCCTCTTTCAAACGGTTTGTATCTGCATCGTAAAGATAAACCTGTGTTTTAAGTACCTCTGCTGCTTGTTTAGCTATAGCAGCATCATTACCCAAAGCCAAATCAAGCAACACTTCAATTGAAGGTCCTCCTTTCATATGTGATAAAAGCTCAAAAGCAAAAACAGGGGTAATTTCGTTTACTACTGCATCCCCTAAAATAATTTCCTTTAGGAATTTTGCCTTAACACCTGCTGCAGGAGTTGTTCCCGGTAAAGTATTGTAAATAAAAAACTTAAGAGAATCTTTCCGATTTGAATTAGCTGCATCTTTTATTTGTAGAATAATCTCACTTAACAATTCTGCACCATCAATGGGTTTAGGATGAAGTCCCTGCCTCTTTCTTTCTTCTATTTCTTGGATGTAATCATTATAAAGATTCATAATAGGAATATGTTATGTTATTACTTGTTTTTTTAAAAGTTGCACAAATTTAATTAATACCAACCAAATTAAAAAATATTTAGCATTTCATTAATTTCAAAAGAATATTATTTATAAAGATTCTATTTTAATGAATATCCCGCAACAAAAGTGTCCGAAAAGGTATATTTTTTATGAATTCTTAATTTTTTAAATTTATTTTATCAAATTGCAAAAAAACAGGCCGCAATATTGATAAATCAGCATTTTATCATCTGTCGCGCAAGTCCATAATTGGCTTTTCAAAGTAGCGGTACATGATAAAACTCAGAAAAAAAACAATCATTAAATAACAAACAACAAAGCCGAGAAGCTGGAGGGAAGCAAATTTTGATGCATCGACGAAATGTTTCATCAATACGGTGACAATGCTATAATGAAGTAAATACAGACTATAAGAAACCTTACTCACGAACTCGACTGGTTTTTTAACAATCCCCGCAGTCGTTTCCCAATTGACAAAAAACGGAAGCCCTAAAGCAATGGTTGCCGAGGAAAATGTGAAATAAAAAACTATAAAATAAAGTGGTTTAGTTATAATATCAACGCCCAAAACATTTAGCACCACAAATTGCAAAAAGAACAAATGGACCGAAATGATAAACAAGTAACCACTGTACTTTTTAATCGTTTCCTTATAATAATAATGACCCCAGGCCACCAAAAAGCCAACCAGAATCGAGTCAATTCTAAACAACGTCACTGATTTCACTCTTATATTCCAGGTTTCCATATCAGCGATGGTATTGTTAAGATAAAAATTGAAACGCAGCAGATGGAATAGCACTATCAATAATAAGGTAATGACTAAAAAGCCAATCTTTTTGTTGCTTTTAAAAACTTTATACCCGAAGAATAAAGCCAAGGGAGTGATAGCATAAGTCCATTCTTCTATAGACAAACTCCAGGATTCTGTGAAGATTACAATGTCATAATCTGAAAAATTCTGAATGAAAAGAAAATACTTCCACCATCCGCTGACATCATAGGCAAAATAAAGTCCAATGGCAATATTCATAATCAGAACCAAATAATAAGCCGGCAAGGTCCTGAACCATCTTCGTTTTAAAAAAGTAAACAAATTTCCTGGCGAGAAGTCATCGGCCATAAACATTTTAAGGAGTATGGTACCGATCAAAAAACCGCTCAGTACAAAAAACAATTCCACTCCGGCAAAACCGGACAATCCGCTAACGGAAATCAAAAGCGGATTATTACTATCAATCAAATAATAAAGATGAGAAAACAAAACCAATAGGATAGCCAAAGCCCTAACAACATCTAAACCAAAGATTCTGTGATTATTATGTTTTTCTATTCTCATTTCTATTATTTTTGCAAATATTGTTTTAAACATGTTCAGACGTCCAAAGATATATAAATATTTAGCCTTTACTTTTATCCTTTCAAGTCTTTTTGGAGTAGTAATTTACACCCAACTCACAAACAGACATAAAGCAATTGTAAAAACAACGTTCCTGCATACCACAGGATTGGTGGATAATGACTGGTTGGTAAATAACGGACAAAAAGAGTACAAGATGCTTTCACCAACCTTTTTGATTGACGGCATTTACAAATCGATGGAAGGGCCGAAAGCTTCAAGGTATATTCAATTGGATGCTTCGGAAGAATTGCTTTGGATTACGGGTTTCAATGTAAAAGCTGTGGATGCAAAGACTGACGAAACGCTTTCCAACGATTACATCTGCCACATGAATGTCGACATAAACGATGCGAAATATTACGGGCATTGGAAACTCGAGGACCGCATTGGCAAGCAATATCCGCGATTGACTTCCTTATCACACGGACTGGAAAGTTTCAATTTCCCTAAAGGTTATGGCGTACCGATTATCGGTAACGATTTTCTTTTTGTTACTACGCAGACGCTCAATCACAACCAACCCAAAATTTTCAAAAAAGTAAAGCATGAGGTCTCGGTGAAATATGAAAGTGCCAACGAAAAGCAAAAACCTCTGATGAGCAAAACGGTGTACATACAACTTCCGTTTGACAAACACGATCCGTTTAAAGAACCGCTTGACCCGGCCAGCAATCAATGTATTCCTGTGGAAACTAAAAACCATACCTACTGTGACAAAGCCGGCAATATGCTTTCCGGACATTGGGTAATTCCGCAAGGTATTAAATCTTACCGAAGCTCAATAAACGAGCAATTACAACTTAAAGACAGCGCGCGTTTGCATTTCTCGGCGCCGCACGTACACCCTTTTGCCACTTCGATAAGCGTTTTTGACAAGACGGAGAAGAAAACCGTTTTCACCTGCAAGGTTACCAATTACAAAAACAGAATAGGTTTGCAGAAAATTGAAACCTTCAGCTCCGAAAAAGGAATTTGGCTCTATGCTAATCATGATTACGAATTGGTCATGACCACCAACAATACTTCCAAAATCGATCAGGACATGATGGGAAGCATGTTTCTGTTCTTCTACGACCAGGAACTCGACAGCAGAATTTCAAAAATCTAAGCAACTTTAAAAAATAAACCGAAAAAACTTACGGTGGAATCAAAATATATTTAACTTTGTAATTCAAAGCACTTTTAATCCAATCGTAAAATTATGAAAAACGCCATTGCACTTTTTAAAACCTACACTACTAGAACGGGAGTCGTAACCGGTATAATCGTATCCTTTTTCAGTATAATGCTGCTTACTATTTCCCTATTGGGGATAGAACTAAAGAATGATGCCTTAGAATTACTATGTTTTCTGAGTTTGATTATTGAATTTGTGTACGGAGTTATCCTCACCTCTACTATTTTACGCAACAGGATAAAATACGGTCACTTAATCCCTTTCCTGTTTCTTAATTGGTTTATAGGTTGCTTTTGCACCAACGTTTTCATCAACATTTTTGAAAATTTACCTATTTGGGCTTATGTGATAACTTTCTTCTTTTGCCTTTCCAACTTCTTTATCTATGACGCGTATAAAAACAAGATCATTACCCCTATCGCTTATTTCATAAATGGTATATCCTATTTACTGATTGTATACTATATGATATACCTATTGCCATTTGCCCCCATTGCAGCTGTTGGCATTTTGGCTTTAGGATTGGGATTCTATGGATTAGTGCCCGCTATTGTATTTGTAAGTCATACTATAACATTAGCCAGAAATTTTTCCGAAAACCGAAAGAATCTCCGTTGGTTTGGATTGGGCATTTCAGTAATAGTTATCAGTCAGCTTATTTTCGCCATACAATTAAACAAAGAAAGCACGAAGATTGGCGGAAATTTAATTACGAAATCATTTGAAAACAATGAAGATCTTCCGGCTTATATAACCATTTCCCAAAACCTGAAACCCAATTTGTTCAATGAAATACTTCTTAAAAAAGGCATTGTGTATGTATGCGCTGATAATTTCTTTGAGTTTAGGGGTTTTGATTCTTTTGGCGGAAAACAATATAATGAACGAAAAACACATAATCCGTTTATCAACATTGCTTATTTATTTGCTGACAATATTGCATTAAGTGAGGATGACCGAATCAATATTCTAAAATCGAATTTTGACAAACGTCTTGAAACCGAAGAGCAATTGTGGAGCGGAACTGATTTGATAACCAAGAACATCAAAGAAGACGTAAAAATATATGCCGACAATCGATTAGCCTATACCGAAATCACCATGGATATCGCTTGTGAAAAAGATTCCCGTGGCGACAAGGAAGCCATTTATTCCTTTCAGCTACCAGAAGGATCCGTTGCTACTTCCCTTTCCTTATGGGTGAACGGTATTGAACGCAAGGGAGTTTTGACCACGAAAGAAAAAGCCAAAAAAGCTTACGAACAAATCGTAAAAGTGGAAGCCCGGGACCCTTCTTTAATGCAATGGAAAGAGGGAAACAAAGTCGTGGTAAGAGTATTTCCGATTAGCAAAGATCTGCCTCGAACCTTTAAATGCGGATTTACTACGCCGTTAAAAGTCGGAAATAACGAAATGAAATACCAAAGCCTAAACATAAAAGGACCAAATATTTCAAATTCCGAAACAATATCCAGAATTCAATTGGCTGGGAATCAAAAATTTGAAGCCGACAAAGAATTTACATTAAAAAACAATTACTACATCAACGAATCTAAAGGTTTAGACAAATGGGAAGCCGTGATGCCACTAACCAATACTGCTTTTTCAAATTCATTTACCTGGAAAAACAAAGTTTATGAAATTAAACCTGTTGAAAGAGCAACAGTGCGATTTGTTCCGACTGAAATTATTTTGGATTTGAACAGCAACTGGACAAAAGAAGAAGTAGCGTCAATTGTGGATAAAAATGACAAGAAATACTATGTTTTCAGCAACCGGCAGAAGCAGGAAATAAACAAAGGAAATTACGAAAGTATGCTTGCGCAATTTGAGAACCTACATTATTCATTATTACCGTTGTTTGATCTTAAGGAAAACAGCTTGATTATAACCAAATGCGGCACATTTTCAGCTAATTTCGAGGAATTGGAAGCTTCTGTTTATCTTCACAAAATCAAATCTGAAACAAAACAAAAGGATATCAAAGTCATCAATATTTCGGGAGAAATTAATCCTTTTTGGCAAACGGTTAAGGAACAAAAATTTGCAGCATTCATTCAAACCGATTTAAACAATTGCCTGAAACTCATCGGTCAAAATCAGTTTCTTACCCTAAAAACTGCAGAAAATCGCATCAACATAGAACCGGCCAACATTGCAATTGAAGAAAATCCACAGAACAACAAACCGGAAAGCAATGCTTCGGATCATATTTACCGTTTGTATGCTTTTGGAAAAGTTCTGGAAGAGCACGTCACCATCCGGGAAGAATCATTGGAGACCAACAAATATGTTTCTTTGGCAACTGACGCCAATATTGTGACACCGATTTCGTCCCTAATTGTTCTTGAAACCGACGAAGATTACGAGAAAAACGGAATTGAGAAAAATGTAAATACGCTCGGAAATGCTTCCATAAACAATGATGGCGCTGTTCCAGAACCCCATGAATGGGCTATGATTCTGATCGCTTTAACAGCAGCGTTTTATTATTACAGAAAACAGAGAAAACAAACATTATAAATGGATTTCCTTGTTCAAAATAAGAAAACAGCAGTAGTTCTTGCCATAATTGGTCTTATGGCAATGAACTACAGCATTATTGCATTCGGTCTTGCAAACGACTTTTTGGGAGTGCTTTTCTCGGTGGCTTTATTTTTTGTCGGAGGAAGAACGACTAACTTTAAAATCAATTATGTCCTTATAATTTTATTGTTGCTTTTTGAGTTTATTAGTTACCGCCTGCACACCAAATCATTGCACTTCCTGTCTTTGACATTGTTGGTTTGCCTGGTTTATTATTACTTTACAAAGAAGTTTTCATTCATTGCGTTTATCTGCATTCTTCTGTTCTCGTCACTGTTCAATAAGTTTTTTGAGCATTTAACAACCGAAATAAAGCAAGCATTGTGTTATGGTGTTTTCTTAACGCTAAAAAATTTTATGCAAATTGACCGGATCGAAGGTGTTAATTTTTATATCAATAATGCAAAAATCACCATTGATACCGCCTGCATGGGTTTGTCAATGTTTAAAACCGGATTATTGACAGGAGCTTTATTACTGACCTTAGAAGAGAAAAAACAACGGCGGTTTTTTGGAATCCGGCAAATCATTGTTTTTTGTATCATTATCATAATCCTAAATATTGTATCGAATTACTTCAGAATCATAATCTTACTATTGCTCAATTGTACGCAGGAAAATACACTGCATCACACTATAGGTCTGGCTTGTTTTATTGTATACCAAGTATTACCGATGATGTTTTTAATACGCTATTTTAAACCCAAAACAGAAGAAATCGCTACTGCAGATTTTCACCCGAAGGGCTTGCCAATAACAATAGCACTTGGAATCGTATTAGTCACAAGCCTGGAAATGAAAAATGAAAAAAATGATGACATCCTGACCAATCTAAATCCGAAATACAATTTGGACACAGGAATTTGGGTAAACAAGGAAGTTTTTAAAATAGTTAGCCCGGAGAAACTTATCTATATTAAAACGCCATCACATAAACCATTAATCTGCTGGACAGGCGCCGGATATGTGATTACTGACTCAAAAGAAATAACCATTGGTCATGAAAAAATATGGCTGACTAAAATGGAAAAAGATTCCGTTCAGTATTATTCCTATTGGTGGTATGAGTGTGGTGACAAAAAATACACTTCTTTCATTGAAGTAATGCTCATGAAACTTCTTTATAACGAACCGATAAGGCTGCTGAATGAAACCTGCAGGATAAAAAAAGAGCCCGCGATAATTCGCTAGGCTCTTTCTTAATCAATTATTGTAACTGTATTATCGATTTAAAAGATTTAAAACAACTGCTTGATAATCATTTCTTCTGTGATTCCTTCTGCGTCGGCTTTGTAGTTTTTGATGATACGATGACGTAAAATCCCGGTAGCTACTGATTGCACGTCTTCAATATCCGGAGAGTATTTTCCGTTTAAGGCGGCTTGTGTTTTTGCTGCCAGAATCAGGTTTTGCGAGGCACGTGGTCCTGCTCCCCAATCAAGGTAATTTTTAATAAACGGTGTTGACAAAGGATTGTCCGGACGGGTTTTTGAAACCAATGTTACCGCATATTCAATCACGTTATCAGCCACAGGAATACGACGGATCAAATGCTGGAAATCAATAATCTCCTGTGCTGTAAACAGAGGATTCACCTGCACATTATAATCCATGGTAGTGCTTTTTACCACCTGAACCTCTTCGGCAAAACTCGGATAATCTAATTTTACGGCAAACATAAATCGGTCCAATTGCGCTTCCGGCAAAGGATAAGTCCCCTCCTGCTCGATTGGGTTTTGCGTCGCCAATACGAAGAAAGGCAAATCCAGATTGTAGTGTTGTCCTGCGATGGTTACCGCTTTCTCCTGCATAGCTTCCAACAATGCGGCCTGCGTTTTTGGCGGCGTACGGTTGATTTCATCGGCAAGAATAATATTAGAGAAAATTGGTCCTTTCAGGAACTTGAAGTTTCGGGTTTCGTCCAGGATTTCACTTCCTAAAATATCCGAGGGCATTAAATCGGGCGTGAACTGAATACGTTTAAAATCCAATCCCAAAGCCTGAGAAATTGTGTTCACCATCAGTGTTTTTGCTAACCCGGGAACCCCTACCAACAAGGCATGGCCTCCGGCAAAAATGCTTAACACAATCTGGTTAACCACCTCTTCCTGACCTACAATAATCTTGGCAATTTCTTCTTTAAGGGCTTTTTGTTTCTGAACCAGGTTTTGAATTGCTGCTACGTCCGACATTTGCGTATATTTTAAATTATAAAGAGTTAGCGGTATGAATTCATAAAGCTAACTCTTTTGTATGTTTTTTAAAAATTATTTTTTCAACCAATTACTGGCAAATTTACACTCTCTGTATTCACCATTGATTTTAATATAAGTTTCTTTAATCTTTTCTTCGGTCCATTTCCCGATAGCTTTGAGTTGCTTTTCTTTCAATGCAAGATCTCTGATTTTCATATAATCGGTAGAGTAATCTGCAGTGTGCTCCTCGAAACGGTTGGTTACGGTAATCAATTTAAATTTCTTATTTCCGTTTTTCTCCTGATCTACTAATGGCAGGGAAACTTCTTTGTCTTTTAATTCAGAAATCTGGCTGTACAGTGTCGGATCCATTTTAGTAAGTTCAAAACGTGTTTCCATAGTTCGTGGATTCACCAGGATACCACCACTGTTACGGGTTTGTTTTTCATCGGAGAATTGACGTGCTGCTTCTGCAAATGTTATATCTCCGTCGGTAATTTTTTTACGGATAGTTTCGATTTTGGTTCTTGCTTCTGCCACAGCTTCATCAGTAACTTTAGGAGAAATCAGAATGTGGCGTATATCCAATTCCTGTCCGCGCACTTTTTCCAGATAAATGATATGGTAACCATATTCTGTTTCAAAAGGCTCTGAAATCTCACCTTCCTGCAGGCTGAAAGCTACTTCTTTAAATTCTTTTACGAATTGGGTCTTTTTAGTTAACTTATAATAACCTCCATTAGAAGCCGATCCCGGATCTTCTGAATATATAACCGCTCTACTGAAAAAACTTGAACCTTCCTGTACCTCTTTTTTCAATTCTTTCAGTTTGTCAATTGCTTTTTGCTTTTCTGCCTGGCTAATTACCGGTTCTACTACGATTTGCGCCACTTCCATTTCTGCGCCAAAAACAGGAAGATCCTCTTTTGGTATTGAGGTAAAGAACATTCGCACTTCTTCCGGTGTAATTTCAACTTCATCTACAATTTTACGACGCATTTGTGAAGTAAGCTTATTCATTTTAACCACATCGAAAAAATAAGCCTTAAATTCTTCCAGGTTTTTCTTGTTGTAAAATTTAACCACTTTATCAATATCGCCAGCCTGTTCTACCATCTGGTCTAATTGGTTGTTCATAAATTCATTAACTTCAGCATCGGTTACCACAATACTGTCCTGAATGGCGTGGTGCGCATATAATTTATCTTCCAATAGCGTGCCCAATAATTCACAGCGCGTAATATCTTTAGTGTCGACACCCTGAGCACGAAGCTCTATAACGGTCTTATCAATATCGGAATCCAAAACAACATAATCTCCAACAACCGCAACAACGCCATCAATTTTTCTTTTCTGATTTGGCTGTGCATACATGGTATTAAATGCACAGATTAGCAATCCGAAAATCAGGGCAATTTTATTATTCATCAACTTCATAGTTCTCTTTTTAAATGGCATTTGCTTTATTTTAATATTTATTTAATCGGCTGTAATTGACCTTTTACTTTTTCGAAGGTATTCTGATTTACTTTTACCGTGAATTCTTTTTTCAGTTCGTCCACCCAATGCATTTCAAGGTACTGCTGATAATCGTTTATCACTTTCCCTCTGGTCTCTTCCAATTTTTTCGGGCCTTTATCCAGTTTTTTATTTACCTGGGTAATAAAATAGTAGTTCCCTTCATGAACAATGTCGTTAAGCCCAACATTAAATGTTTTATGTTTAGGCAATGCGTCGCTTCCGATTTCAAAAACACCGGTCTTAACCATGATTTCCACAGCACCGCTTTTATTCAGTTCGGTTTTGATGAATTCGATGGATTTTTTCTTCTTCAGGAAAGCTTCTGCCTTTTTGATAACGTCTAATTTAGTGGAAGAAAATACATTTGCATCCACACGGTCTTTCCATACATAATTTGCTTTATTTGCCTCATAGTAGTTTTTAAGACCTAAAGTATCTGTTTTCGCTTTTGCCCAGATTTCTTTTTCCATCAGGTCAAACAATAGCAATCCATCTCTATACTCATCCATGATATTGGAAAAATCCGGAAACTCTTTCTCAAGATTGTCATTGTAGTAGTTTGCTAATTGATCCTCTACAAACTTACCATACAATTTGTCCACCAATTTTGAAATCGGTTTCACTGTCATGTTTGCTTTTTGCTGAGAAAAAGCATAGTTTAAGAAGGCTGCAGTCGATACGTTTTTTTCGTTATTGATGGTCAGCAACTTCTCGTTAATCTCTTTAATATTAGCCGGAAGTTCCCATTCCTGCTTGTAATATTTATCAGTAATCAGCGTAGCCATTTTTTTATACGCTTTATCTTCTCTTTTTACGGTATATTTTTTACGGAGTTTTTCGTTTAAAGACGCATTAATCAACCGGGAACGGTCGTCTTTTCTGATTTTAGCATCGAAATCTACATCCGTTTCTTCTAAAGGTTTAATAGTGTGTTTCTCAATAAGCTTAACGATATGCCAACCGAACTGACTTTGGAATGGTTCAGAAAGCTGTCCTTTTTCTGTAAGCGAGAACGCCACATTTTCAAATTCTTCCGAACTTAATTCTCCCGAACCAAAACGTTGCAATTGCCCGCCTTTTCCTGAAGAAGACTTATCCTGTGAAAATTGCTGTGCTAAACTCTCGAAGCTTTCGCCCTGCTTCAATTTCTTATAAACGTCATCAATCGTTGTTTTTGCCGTAGCCGATTCCACTGGATTCTGACCGTTTAAAATCATAATATGGGCCACAGTAACCTGACCTCGATTATCACGGATATCATTAACTTTTATCAGGTGATAACCGAAACGGGTTCTTACCGGCATAGAGATTTCTCCTTTTTTAGTCTTATAAGCCGCTGTTTCGAAAGGATATACCATTCGGAAAACGGAAAACCAGCCTAAATTTCCTTTGTTATCTTTTACGGATTGATCCTGAGAATATTGCGTAGCAACCGTTTCGAAATTTTCCCCATCGAGGATTTTCTTGCGCACGTCCATTGCCTGATTGTATACTTTTAAGGTATCCGCAGGCTCTGCATTTTCATCAAGATTGAATAAGATATGTGAAGCTTTTATTTCTTTCAGCGAGCGCTTGTAGGCTTCATCGATTAACTCTTTGGTTACTTTGGTATCGGTAACATAATTTTTGGAAAGTTGTGCTCTATAGGACTTGAGTTCGTTTTGATAAGCCATACCGTTTTGAAGTCCAAGCTTATTCGCTTTTTCAACTTTCAGTTTATATCCAATAAAAAGATCGAGATAATGATTCAGATCTTTCTGGGAATCGTCTTTAACCAAATCCAGGTTTTTCTTGTAAACTCTGGCAAATTCATCCGTATAAAAGGGTTTTTCGTCAATTGTAAAGAGAACCTCTTTTTTGTTTTCCTGAGCAAAAGAAACTGTATTTGCAGCAATAAAAAGACCTAGTAGAACCTGTTTTAATTTCATTTCTTTTATTAAGACTATTTTAGTTTGAAGTTTTTCAGCATTCGCAATTTTGAAAGGCGCAAGGACAAAACCAAATACACCTAATTTGCAACCAACAAAAATAGCAATTCATTACTATTATGCAACCATACTGGTTACTATTAACAAAAAATTATACGCAAACCTTATCAAATGGGCAACAAAGCTATTTTTTTGATAATAAAATAAGTTCTCGCAAATTATAATTACTTTTGCACCCACAAATTTTTTGTCTGATGAGTTTTCAAAAAGAAATACAACGAAGAAGAACTTTCGGGATTATTTCCCATCCGGATGCCGGTAAAACTACCTTAACCGAAAAGCTACTTTTATTTGGTGGCGCAATTCAGGAAGCCGGAGCTGTAAAAAGCAATAAAATTAAGAAAGGAGCCACTTCCGATTTTATGGAAATTGAGCGCCAGAGAGGAATCTCGGTAGCTACATCCGTATTGGCTTTCAACTATAAAGACAAAAAAATCAACATTCTGGATACACCGGGTCACAAGGATTTTGCGGAAGATACTTTCCGAACCTTAACAGCGGTAGACAGTGTTATTGTAGTGATCGACGTTGCAAAAGGGGTCGAGGAACAAACGGAAAAACTGGTAGAAGTTTGCCGTATGCGAAACATTCCCATGATTGTTTTCATCAACAAATTGGATCGTGAAGGTAAAGATGCTTTCGATTTGATGGATGAAGTGGAAAAGAAATTAGGACTTCACGTTACGCCGTTGAGCTTCCCAATCGGAATGGGTTATGACTTCCAGGGAATTTACAACATCTGGGAGAAAAATATCAATCTTTTTGAAGGAGACAGCCGTAAAAATATTGAGGAAACCATTGCGTTTTCAGATATTGACAGTCCTGAACTGGAAAAGATTATCGGTGAAAAACCGGCCAACAAACTTCGTGAAGAATTGGAATTAATCAGTGAAGTATATCCTGCCTTTGACAGAGATGCTTACCTGAATGGTGATTTGCAGCCGGTATTCTTTGGTTCTGCATTGAACAACTTTGGAGTGCGCGAGCTATTGGATTGTTTTATCGAAATTGCTCCGGCACCACGACCAAAAGATTCCGATACCCGTGAAGTAAAACCGGACGAAAACAAATTTGCCGGCTTCGTATTTAAAATTCACGCCAACATGGATCCGAAGCACCGTGACCGTCTGGCTTTTATAAAAATCGTTTCAGGTGTTTTTGAACGAAACAAACCGTACCTGCATGTGCGCTTAGGCAAGAACCTGAAATTCTCTAGTCCGAATGCGTTTTTTGCAGAGAAAAAAGAAATCGTAGATATTTCCTATCCGGGTGATATTGTTGGTTTGCATGATACCGGGAATTTCAAAATCGGTGATACCTTAACGGAAGGCGAACTGATGAACTTCAAAGGAATCCCGAGTTTCTCACCGGAGCATTTCCGTTACATCAATAACGCCGATCCGATGAAAGCAAAACAATTGGAAAAAGGTGTCGACCAGCTAATGGATGAAGGTGTAGCTCAGTTATTCACGCTGGAAATGAACAACAGAAAAGTAATCGGAACAGTGGGAGCGCTTCAATATGAGGTAATTCAATACCGTTTGGAGCACGAATATGGTGCAAAATGTTCGTATGAAAATTTCCCTGCATTTAAGGCATGTTGGGTAAAACCGGATGATATTAAAAATGAAGAATTTGCCGAATTTAAGCGTATCAAACAGAAATTCTTAGCAAAAGACAAATACGGGCAATTGGTTTTCCTTGCTGATTCTGAGTTTTCCATCCAGATGACACAAAGCAAATATCCAAGTGTGAAGCTGCTTTTCACTTCTGAATTCGAATAATTATAAAAAAATCTGTCTCTTAGGGCGGATTTTTGTTTTTTATAAGAGTGTTTTTGGAGAAGTCGCCTCTTTGTAATTGAAGAGGATTTCGTAGCGCGTACCTTTTCCCGGTGCGGTTTCTATTTTCAGCACCCCTTTTTCTGAAGCGACACGCTGCTCTATATTTTTAAGTCCGATACCCTTTCGTGCTTCCTGAATATCGAATCCTTTTCCATTGTCGTCGATAATAAGTTTTATCTGATCGTCAAACAGAGAAATTGAAACTACACATTTTTCGGCGTCGGCATATTTATTAACATTCAGTATGGCTTCCTGGATAATTCGATAAATGGTTATTTTCAATGTACTTGAAACTGACTCCCACGGAATATCTTTATCAATATGGCAATCAAATACCGTATTCGTCACACCTTCCTGATTATGAAGCAGGAACTGGCACATATCGGCATATTCGCGGTCCCTTATAAAAGAATCGCCTTTCAGATCATGCGAAATGACCCTTATTTCCTTCTCTATATTCTGTAGCTCTACGATGTAATCTTTTCTTTTTTCTATGGATTGTTCGTCGCATTTGCTGTTGAAAAAACCCAGGTTCATTCGTACACCATAAATCCTGTTCATTATCCCGTCATGAAGTTCCATGGCAATTCTGTCCTTCTCTTCTTCCCTGGCCTTGAGTATCTTTTCCTGCTGCTCCATCAGTAGCTTATAAATTTCCTCATTCGCTTCCTGCTGTTGTTGTGCGTGCAGCATTTCTTTATTTTTTGCTCTAAGCGAACTGATAATAAGCAACACCACTAAAAACAAGATGAAAAGTACGAAGGTAATGGCGATTGTGATATTTCGTTTTACGAGGTTTTTTTTCTCTGTTTCGAGTTTTTCCGTTTCGTACGAAATTCGGGCATATTTATTTTGTATCGCGCGCTCCAGTTTTGCAATGCTGTCACTGATTTTTATATATTTCGCGGAATAAAACCTGCTGTTCTCCGTGTCAATTTTTGCAAGAAGATTTAAAGAATATAAGATATCATGATGACTTTTAATTTCGTAGGACATTGTATAACCCTCATTGAAAAGTGAAATAGCTTTAGCGGTGTCTTTTCGCAACAGATAAAATTCCCCAAGACGAATCTTGCTGGAGACAATACCCGCTTTTGAATTGAGTTTTTCCCTGATTTGCAAAGAAGTATAAAACATTTCCGGGAGATTGCGGTAGTCACCGGTTTTCATTTTGGCATAAGCCAGATTATTTAAAGCTGTTGAATATAAATAAAGCCACTTCGTTTTTATGTCTTTGGTTGCGATGACTTCCTGCAGGAGCGGAATAGCATCTTCATATTTTTCGGTCTTGATGTATAAATGACCTAGGTTATTGAGTGTGTTAAGCTCGTAGTTTTGGGTTTCATCTTCGTCGTTTTTATCTTCCCGCAATTTCGAAACTTCGCCTAAGGCCAACTGATGGTATTTTAGGGCTTCACTATAATTATTCTGTCCTTCCAATGCGTTTGCCAACAAGTTGTAACTGCTGTAGGTGAGCTTGTAATTTTTGGTTCCCCGCAACAATACCAGCGCTTTGGTCAGCTCAATTTCCGATTCGGTGTAACTTCCTTCATAAAACAGAATATAGGCTTTAAAAAAATGCATTCGGCCCCAATTCTCCACATCATTAATTCGTTTATAAATTTTTTCAGCCTGCAGATAATAATAAAAGGCGCTGTCTTTCTTAGTGCTTTCGTAGCAATCACCCATATAGTACAGCGACTTCGCAATGACTATGGAATCATTTTTTTCCATTCCCATTTTACAGACCTTTCTGCTGGTATGCAATGATTTTTGCAGCTTATTGATGGAGTAATATTTGTCGGCAATTTTCAGATAGCATTGTCGTATCAGCGAATCGTTGCGCTTTTTTGACAGCACAATGTCCAGTGAGTCCAGTACCGATTCTTTTTGAGTACTGTCGATAGCGTTCACTATTTCCATTCTCTTTTTATTTTCCGAAGTGGAAAAATGCCGATTTTTCTCTTTACATGAAAATGTGAGGAGCAGCAAAAAAGTGATGAGTATTCCTGTCAAATTTTTCATTCAAAAAAGAGATAAGCTCAAAAATACTATTTTTGAGCTTATCATCGGAATTATCCTTTTACTTTTTTAATTTCTCGGTCGTGGGTTTGTGACATCACCGTTATCTCCTTCATTTAGAGAATCAGCGGATCTCAAAAATCCTTCATTTTCAAGCAATTCAGTAGCACTGATGCTTTTGTTGTTGATTGGCTCTTCGATTTCGTCAGAAGAACAAGCACATAAAGATATACACGCAATAACTGCGGAAGTAAGTAATAGATTTTTCATAAAAATTCGTTTTAAAAGTTATCAGTTAAGTTTTAACCCAGTCCAGCTGAGTTGCAGATCGGCATTATTTTATGAAAAAGCAGGGAACACTTTTCCTTTTTCACCTGAAACGAAATGATTGCAACCAATCAAATTTCCCTCATTTCAGATTGTAAACAGCAAAGCTTTAGCTTGTTAACATGACAAATATATATTGCTTCCGTTTGAAACTGAAGCAAATTACCGCGTGTTTAGTGGATGTCTTACCGATACGAGTAGATGAAGTAAAAAACGGGGTAAATGACCGCTTTTTGGTATTAAGAGGAAATGCGTCGGATTATGGCATCGACATTTTCCTTATAGGATTTTGAAAATGGCAAGCCCACGGCGGCATCATTTAGATAGCATTTGAGTTTGCCCAGATGGATTCGGGAAACACAATTTATGTTTACGATATAGCTGTTATGAATCCTGATAAAATAGATTGGCAAGGTATTTTCAAAATACTTCAGTGTTTTAAAGGCGCTGATTTTTTTGCCGAATTTCAGATGAATATCAGTCGTGTTATTGTCTGCTTTAAGGTAACAGATATCATTTAAATTGATAAATTGGTAATCGCCGTACGACTTAATGCAAATGGATTCCGATTCTTTTATAGGGTTTCGTTTTTGAAACCGAAGCAGGCATTTTCGCAGTTCGTAAACGTCGAGGGGTTTCAGTATATAATCACTGCCGCCTTTTTTGATTGCCGCAAATGCGTGAATTTCTGTAGAAGTAAGGATTACGAAATAAGGCAATTCATTGAGATATTCGCTCAGCTGGGAAATAATAGAGAGTGACAGATCCGATTCCGGAACTCCGGAATCAATTTCCATAAAAACTAAATTAGGCTTTAATTCAAGGATTTTGTTTACGGCTTCCCGTTGATTTTTGGCAATGCCTACGCATAAAAAATCTTCAAAACCGGCGCATTGCTGCAGCGTGTTAGCTATGGCCGTTTCGTCATCATCAACAATAAGGTAGGAATATTGCATTGCGATTTTTACATAAAAAAAAGGAGGAAATTTCATTCTATTTTACGGTTTTCCCGTAATTTTATAATTATTTTTCACTTACTTTGGTATACGTAAAATCCGATAGAATGGGCAAAGAAATGAATCTTTTACTGGTAGACGATCATCCGATGACCATTGATAGCTATATCAATTTGCTTTCGGATGAGAAAAATAAAAATCTGCCACTACATTTTATCACGGCAAACAGCTGTGAATCTGCCTATCTAAAAATCCTGCAGGCCGAAAAGCAGAAACTGGAGCTCCACATGGCTTTTTTGGATGTGAGCATTCCTCCTTACAAAGAAAAGAACCTTTACTCGGGCGATGATTTGGCGTCATTAATCAAAAAGCTGTTTCCAAAATGTAAAATTGTTTTCTTTACCATGCACAGCGAGCCGCTGCTGATTGACAAAATTATAAAGAGAATAAATCCGGAAGGTTTTATTTCGAAGTGCGATATCAATTTTGAGATGTTTCCGAGGGTTTTTGCCGCCCTATGCGATGGCAAGAAATATACCAGCTACACCATATCGAATGCATTACGCGAATTAGCGGTCAAAAATATTCATTGGGATAGTTTCGACAGTCAGATCCTACTACTACTGTCTCAAGGCGTTAAAACATCAAATTTAGTGGATTATATTCCGCTTTCGCTGAGCGCTATTGAAAAACGCAAAGCCAATATCAAGTATCAGTTGCTTCCCGGTAAAGGGAGCGACCAGGAATTGATTGAAATAGCTAAAAAAATCGGTTTAATTTGATTTCCCGTAACAATTTCCCCAAAAACCCGTAAAACAAGGGCTTTTTTATGCCATATCTTTGAATTGGTAAAGTAAAACAAAAAATTAATTATTGAAAAAAGGAATACTCTTCATCCGATGCTGCTTTCAGGTATGAAAACCGAAAACAGCTTAGACAAAAAAGTTATGGATACGCTACAATACGTTCTAACGGAGAAGAGTCGCCCCGCCAGTTACAAATTTAAAAAGCTAACTGGTTATTTGCTATTGATAAACTGATTTTCATAGCATCAATTTATTGATAGTAAAAAGCCTCTCATTGGATACATGAGAGGCTTTTCCTTTATTAAGCTTGTCCGGTCGGACCGAAGTTAAATGGAATTGGCGGCTGTTCTACTTCTTTGATTTCTCCGTGTGCACTTTCGAAGCGGTGGATATTCTCGCCTAAAGCCTTTAGCAATCTTTTAGCATGCTGAGGAGTAAGTACAATTCTTGACTTTACTTTAGCCTTTGGAACACCCGGCATAATGCTTACAAAATCGATTACAAATTCAGTATTGGAATGATTGATGATTGCCAGATTGGAGTAAGTTCCTTCTGCAGTTTGCTCATCTAATTCGATATTGATTTGTCCTTGCGGATTATTTTTATCACTCATCGTTATAAATTTAAATTGTTTGCTGAAATATAAAATCCTAACAGTAAAAACTGTTAGGATTTATAAATATAGTGAGAAATTTAATTCTTAGTAATTAAATTCTTCTTTTGCAGCCATAAGTTCGTTGAACTCTTCTTTAGAACCGACGATTGTATTATCGTAATCTCTCATACCTGTACCTGCAGGGATTCTGTGACCAACAATAACGTTTTCTTTCAATCCTTCTAAGCCGTCCACTTTACCTGCTACTGCAGCTTCGTTTAATACTTTTGTTGTCTCCTGGAACGATGCCGCGGAGATGAACGATTTCGTCTGTAATGAAGCTCTTGTGATACCCTGAAGAACCGGAGTTGCCGTTGCCGGAACTACGTCTCTTGCTACCACAATGTTCTTGTCATTACGTTTTAATAACGAATTTTCGTCTCTTAGCTCTCTTGGAGAGATGATTTGACCTGGTTTTAAGTTTTCCGAGTCACCTGCATCTTCTACCACTTTCATTCCGTATAGTTTGTCATTTTCAACGATAAAGTCGGAAGTGTGTGCCAATTGATCTTCTAAGAACAGCGTATCTCCCGGATCCTGGATCTGAACTTTACGCATCATCTGACGGATAACCACCTCAAAGTGCTTGTCATTAATTTTTACCCCCTGTAAACGGTATACTTCCTGGATTTCATTTACCAAATACTGTTGAACAGCAGCTGGTCCTTTGATTCTCAAGATATCGTCCGGAGTAATTGCTCCGTCTGACAATGGCACACCCGCTCTTACGAAGTCATTTTCCTGAACTAAGATCTGACTTGATAATTTCACCAAGTATTTCTTAACCTCACCGAATTTAGATTCGATAACGATTTCACGGTTACCTCTTTTGATTTTTCCAAAAGAAACTACACCATCGATTTCAGAAACTACCGCTGGGTTGGAAGGATTACGAGCCTCTAACAACTCGGTAATTCTTGGTAAACCTCCGGTAATATCGCCTGCTTTCGAAGAACGACGAGGGATTTTTACTAAAATCTTACCTGCTTTAATTTTCTCTCCGTTGTCCACCATTAAGTGAGCCCCTACCGGTAAGTTGTATGAACGAATAAGTTCGCCGTCTTTTCCGTAGATTAATAAAGTCGGGATTAATTTTTTATTTCTTCCTTCAGTAATTACTTTTTCCTGGAATCCTGTCTGCTCATCGATTTCAACCATGAACGATTGTCCTTGCTCGATATCTTCATAAGCAACTTTTCCTGTAAATTCTGAAATAATTACACCATTATACGGGTCCCATTTACAGATTACATCACCTTTAGCAACAGTTTGGCCATCTTTAACGAAGATGCTTGAACCGTAAGGAATGTTATGTGTATTTAACAGGATTCCTGTTTTCTCGTCAACCAATTTCAATTCAGTAGAACGTGAGATTACGATATCAACAGCGTTTCCTTCGTTATCTTCACCTTTAACTGTCTTAAGATCTTCGATTTCCAATCTACCTGCGAAACGAGTTACGATGCTTGATTCTTCCGAGATACCTCCTGCAACCCCTCCTACGTGGAACGTACGAAGTGTTAACTGTGTACCAGGCTCACCAATTGACTGTGCAGCAATTACACCAACAGCCTCACCTCTTTGCGTCATCTTACCGGTTGCTAAGTTACGTCCGTAACATTTCGCACAGATTCCTTTCGGAGCCTCACAAGTAAGTGGAGAACGAACATCTACTTTTTCAACTGGAGAAGCATCGATAGCTTTTACCGTAGCTTCAGTAATCTGCTCACCGCCATTGATAATGATTTCACCGTTTAATGGGTTAATCACATCTTGTAAAGCAACACGTCCAAGGATTCTTTCCCCTAAAGATTCTACGATTTCCTCGTTTTTCTTTAAAGCTGAAACTTCAACACCTCTTAAAGTACCACAGTCAACAGAGTTTACAATTACATCCTGAGATACGTCATGCAACCTTCTTGTTAAGTAACCTGCATCGGCAGTTTTAAGCGCCGTATCCGCAAGACCTTTACGAGCACCGTGAGTAGAAATGAAGTACTCAAGGATCGAAAGACCTTCCTTAAAGTTGGATAAGATCGGGTTTTCAATAATTTCACCACCACCAGCAGTTGATTTCTTAGGCTTAGCCATCAAACCACGCATACCGGTTAACTGACGAATCTGTTCTTTTGAACCCCTCGCTCCAGAGTCAAGCATCATGTACACTGAGTTGAACCCTTGTTGGTCTTCTCTAATGTTTTTCATTGCCAATTCTGTAAGCTGGGCATTCGCAGAAGTCCAAATATCAATAACCTGGTTGTAACGCTCGTTATTGGTGATTAGACCCATGTTATAGTTCATCGAGATACCTTCAACCTGTTCTCTGGCATCTGCGATTAATTGTTGTTTTTGTTCCGGAATACGGATATCTCCCAGAGAGAATGACAAACCACCTTTGAAAGCGAATTTGTATCCCATATCCTTCATATTATCCAAGAAAGCCGCTGTAGTAGGTACATCAGTTACACTTAAAATGTGACCGATAATATCTCTTAAGTTTTTCTTAGTCAATACATCATTGATATATCCTGCAGCTTCAGGTACTACTTCGTTAAATAATACACGTCCTGCTGTAGTCTGGATAATTTTGTATACCAATTCTCCTTCTTCATTGAAATCTTTTGCTCTGATTCTAACACGGGCGTTCAACTCAACTCTTCCTTCGTTCAAAGCGATGTTCGCCTCTTCCGCAGAATAGAAAGTTAAACCTTCCCCTAAAATCGGATGTTCCGGAGTAGACAAACGTTCTTTGGTCATATAGTAAAGACCAAGTACCATGTCCTGAGAAGGAACCGTGATAGGCGCACCATTCGCAGGGTTAAGAATATTGTGAGAAGCCAACATTAATAATTGTGCCTCTAAAATAGCCTCTGGTCCTAACGGTAAATGCACTGCCATCTGGTCACCATCGAAATCCGCGTTGAACGCCGTACACACTAATGGGTGTAACTGGATCGCTTTTCCTTCGATCAATTTCGGCTGGAACGCCTGGATACCTAAACGGTGCAAAGTAGGAGCACGGTTTAGTAATACCGGGTGTCCTTTAATTACGTTTTCAAGGATATCCCATACTACCGGCTCTTTCTTGTCAATGATTTTCTTAGCCGACTTCACTGTCTTAACGATTCCTCTTTCGATTAACTTACGAATAACGAATGGTTTGTACAGCTCCGCAGCCATATCTTTCGGAAGACCACACTCGAACAATTTCATTTCAGGTCCAACGACAATTACCGAACGCGCCGAATAATCCACACGTTTACCTAATAAGTTCTGACGGAAACGTCCTTGCTTACCTTTTAATGAATCGGAAAGTGATTTTAATGGTCTGTTTGATTCTGTTTTAACAGCAGAAGCTTTTCTTGTATTGTCGAATAACGAGTCTACAGATTCCTGTAACATACGTTTTTCGTTTCTTAAGATTACTTCTGGTGCTTTGATTTCCATCAAACGTTTCAAACGATTGTTACGGATGATTACTCTTCGGTACAAATCATTTAAATCGGAAGTTGCGAAACGACCACCATCAAGCGGCACCAACGGACGCAATTCCGGCGGGATAACAGGAACCACTTTCATGATCATCCACTCCGGACGGTTCTCTCTGTTGTTGTTTGATTCACGGAAAGACTCTACAACCTGAAGACGTTTTAAAGCCTCAGTTTTTCTTTGTTTAGATGTTTCATTGTTAGCTGCGTGACGCAATTCGTATGACAAAGCATCCAAATCGGTACGTGCTAATAAGTCCATGATACATTCCGCACCCATCTTAGCGATGAATTTGTTCGGATCGTTGTCATCTAAATATTGGTTTTCCATCGGAAGGGTATCCAAGATATTCAAATACTCCTCTTCAGTTAAGAAATCTAAACGCTGTAATGATTCACCGTCTGTATTCTTAGCGATACCTGCCTGGATTACTACGTATCTTTCGTAGTAGATAATCATGTCTAATTTCTTAGACGGCAAGCCTAAAATGTATCCGATTTTGTTCGGAAGGGAACGGAAGTACCAGATGTGCGCGATAGGCACCACCAAGTTGATGTGTCCTACTCTGTCACGACGTACTTTTTTCTCCGTCACTTCAACCCCGCATCGGTCACAAACGATTCCTTTGTATCGGATTCTTTTGTATTTACCACAAGCACATTCGAAATCTTTTACCGGACCGAAAATTCGCTCGCAGAAAAGACCGTCACGCTCTGGTTTGTGTGTACGATAATTGATGGTTTCCGGCTTTAAAACCTCACCTCTTGATTCCGCCAGGATAGATTCCGGAGAAGCTAAACCGATCGAAATTTTGTTGAATCTTTTAATCGTATTTTTATCTTTACTTCTATTATTCATCATAGTTTTTACTATTGATTTATTTGCAATTAAAATTTGATTTTAGACTTATGTTTTCCTCTTAAAAAAAGAGTCAAATCATTACGCTGCTACCTCGAATTACTTCTCTAAACTTCAAAGTCAAATTTGAAGCGCTAGTTATAAAATGCCCTGCATTACTATAAAAAATCGGAACGGGTTACGGGTATAAATCCTTTAAAAACTTATTATAAATAAGTATTCAGCTCCGATATTCCGGAACTGAATACTGCATTCTTTATTATTCTTCTAATCTGATGTCCAGACCAAGACCTTTCAATTCGTGCATTAATACATTGAATGATTCTGGTAATCCCGGTTCCGGCATAGTTTCTCCCTTAACGATTGCTTCGTAAGTTTTTGCTCTACCGATAACGTCATCCGATTTCACTGTCAGGATCTCTCTTAAAGTACTTGAAGCACCATACGCCTCAAGAGCCCAAACCTCCATCTCTCCAAAACGCTGACCTCCGAATTGCGCTTTACCTCCAAGAGGCTGCTGCGTGATCAGTGAGTATGGACCGATAGAACGTGCGTGCATCTTATCATCAACCATGTGTCCTAATTTAAGCATGTAAATTACACCTACGGTTGCCGGCTGATGGAAACGCTCTCCGGTTCCTCCGTCATACAAATACGTATGTCCGAATCTTGGAACCTCTGCCTCGTCTGTTAAGGCATTGATTTGGTCAAGAGAAGCACCGTCGAAAATTGGCGTTGCATACTTTCTTCCTAATTTCTTTCCTGCCCATCCAAGAACGGTTTCATAAATCTGTCCGATGTTCATACGGGATGGTACCCCTAGTGGATTCAATACGATATCTACCGGTGTTCCGTCTTCTAAGAACGGCATATCTTCCTGACGGACGATTTTCGCAACGATACCTTTGTTACCGTGACGACCTGCCATCTTATCTCCCACTTTCAGTTTACGTTTCTTAGCGATGTATACTTTAGCAAGTTTCAGGATTCCTGATGGTAATTCATCCCCAACAGTAATCGTGAATTTCTCTCTACGTAATGCTCCCTGTAAATCGTTCAGCTTAATTTTATAGTTGTGGATCAAGTCATTTACCATTGCATTTGACTCGTCATCTGTAGTCCACTGACCTTTAGTTAAGTGAGCGAAATCTTCCACAGCGTATAACATTTTTTGCGTGTATTTCTTACCTTTTGGCAATACTTCCTCACCCAAATCATTCATTACACCCTGAGACGTTTTTCCGTTTACGATCTCGAACAATTTCTCAACCAATTTGTCTTTCAATTCTACGAATTTCACTTCAAATTGAGTCTCAAGAACTGCTAAATCGTCTTTGTCTTTAGAACGCTTACGTTTATCTTTTACCGCTCTCGCGAATAATTTTTTATCTAAAACCACACCGTGTAACGATGGAGATGCTTTTAATGAAGCATCTTTCACATCACCTGCTTTGTCCCCGAAGATTGCTCTTAATAGTTTCTCTTCCGGAGTAGGATCTGATTCTCCTTTTGGTGTAATTTTTCCAATTAGAATGTCGCCAGGTTTAACCTCGGCACCAATTCTGATCATACCGTTTTCATCCAAGTCTTTAGTAGCCTCTTCAGAAACGTTTGGAATATCATTCGTTAATTCTTCGTTACCTAATTTCGTATCACGAACTTCTAATGAATAATCGTCTACGTGGATTGAAGTAAAGATATCATCACGAACTACTTTTTCAGAAATTACGATCGCATCCTCGAAGTTGTACCCTTTCCAAGGCATGAACGCTACCTGCAGGTTTCTACCTAAAGCTAACTCTCCGTTTTGCGTTGCATATCCTTCACAAAGAACTTGTCCTTTAGTAACTCTGTCTCCTTTTCTTACGATTGGTTTCAGGTTGATAGACGTACTCTGGTTGGTTTTTCTGAACTTGATTAACTGATATGTTTTCTCATCCGGGTCGAAGCTCACAGCACGTTCTGCATCCGTTCTATCGTATTTGATAGTAATCATGTTTGCATCAACATACTCAACAACTCCTTCACCTTCAGCATTGATAAGTACACGGGAATCGGTAGCTACCTGACGCTCAAGACCGGTTCCAACGATTGGTGCTTCAGGACGTAACAATGGTACAGCCTGACGCATCATGTTTGATCCCATCAACGCACGGTTCGCATCATCATGTTCCAAGAACGGAATCAACGAAGCCGAAATCGAAGCAATCTGGTTTGGCGCTACGTCCGTGTAGTGCACCGCAGTTGGCTCCAATACAGGGAAATCACCTTCTTCACGAGCAATAACCCGTTCTGCAGTAATTTTACCGTTAGCATCCATTTCAATGTTTGCCTGAGCAATCAATTTGCCTTCTTCTTCCTCTGCACTTAAATAAATCGGCTCAGATTTCAAATCAACTACACCATTTTCAACCTTACGGTAAGGTGTTTCGATGAATCCCATTCCGTTTACTTTCGCATAAACCCCAAGAGAAGATATCAAACCAATATTTGGACCCTCTGGTGTTTCAATCGGACATAAACGTCCGTAATGCGTATAGTGAACGTCACGCACCTCGAAACCGGCTCTTTCACGAGAAAGACCTCCAGGTCCTAGGGCAGACAATCTTCTTTTGTGTGTAATCTCTGCTAATGGATTCGTTTGGTCCATGAACTGAGATAACTGGTTGGTTCCGAAGAAAGAGTTGATAACCGATGATAATGTTTTCGCATTGATCAAATCGATTGGAGTGAACACCTCGTTATCACGAACGTTCATTCTCTCACGGATTGTTCTCGCCATACGGGCAAGACCAACACCAAATTGTGCAGACAATTGTTCTCCAACTGTTCTAACACGACGGTTTGATAAGTGGTCGATATCATCAATCTCTGCTTTAGAGTTGATAAGTTCGATCAAATACTTCACGATTGTGATAATATCCTCTTTGGTCAACACTTGTTTTTCCATTGGGATATCCAAACCTAATTTTTTGTTCATTCTGTAACGACCAACTTCACCTAAGTTATAACGTTGATCAGAGAAGAACAATTTATCGATGATGCCACGAGCAGTTTCTTCATCAGGCGGTTCTGCGTTACGCAACTGACGGTAGATGTGCTCTACAGCTTCTTTTTCTGAGTTTGTAGGGTCTTTTTGTAACGTGTTGTGGATAATTGCATAATCCGCTTGGTTATTATCTTCCTTGTGTAACAAGATTGATTTCACATTAGCGTCTACAATTTCTTCAACATTGTCTTTATCTAAAAGCGTATCACGGTCTAAGATAATTTCGTTACGTTCGATAGATACTACCTCTCCTGTATCCTCGTCCACGAAATCTTCGTGCCAAGTGTTCAATACACGAGCTGCAAGTCTTCTACCGATGTATTTTTTAAGACCTGATTTTGAAACTTTGATTTCTTCTGCAAGGTCAAATATTTCAAGAATATCTTTATCTCTTTCGAATCCGATGGCACGGAAAAGAGTGGTTACCGGTAATTTTTTCTTTCTATCGATATAAGCATACATTACGCTGTTGATATCGGTAGCGAATTCAATCCAAGAACCTTTAAAAGGAATAACTCTGGCAGAGTATAATTTTGTTCCGTTGGCATGGAAAGATTGTCCGAAGAATACACCCGGTGAACGGTGTAACTGAGATACTACTACACGCTCGGCACCGTTGATAACGAAAGTACCGCTTGGTGTCATGTATGGAATTGTACCTAAATATACATCCTGCACAATTGTTTCAAAATCTTCATGCTCAGGGTCAGTACAGTATAGTTTCAAACGCGCTTTTAATGGCACACTATACGTTAAACCTCTGTCTATACACTCTTCAATTGTATAACGGGGCGGATCAACAAAGTAGTCAAGAAATTCCAATACGAACTGATTTCTTGTATCAGTGATTGGGAAGTTTTCCATGAAGGTATTATAAAGACCTTCATTGCCTCTTTCATCAGATTTGGTTTCCAATTGGAAGAAATCCTTAAAAGATTTTACCTGGATATCAAGAAAATCCGGGTAGTCTGGGATGTTTTTCGTCGAGGCGAAATTTAATCTTTCAGTCTGATTTGTTAACATCAATGGACAAAATTTTGATTAAAAAAAAGTAGTTTTGTGTAAAAACACAGCTATATTTTACTTTCTTCATATAATCGATACATCTTTAAAAATGAACAGAAAGTTTTAATTTCATTTTCTTTCTTCGTATTGATTATTTATATGCGTACTTCAGAAAAATAGGAACTAAAATTCATTATACGCAAAATGGTTTAGGCCTTTGAGAGTTCTTCTCAAGGCCTAAACCTGGTTTTTTAAACCGAAGTCAGCTTATTTAAGCTCAACTACAGCTCCTGCTTCTTCTAAAGCTTTCTTAAGACCTTCTGCTTCGTCTTTAGAAACACCTTCTTTAACGTTAGTTGGAGCAGCATCTACTAAGTCTTTAGCTTCTTTAAGTCCTAAACCTGTTAATTCTTTAACAGCTTTAACTACACCTAATTTAGAAGCTCCAGCCTCTTTCAATACTACAGTGAATTCTGTTTGCTCTTCAGCAGCAGCTTCACCACCACCAGCAGCAACTACAACAGCTGCAGCAGCTGGTTCGATACCATACTCGTCTTTTAATATTGTTGCTAACTCGTTAACTTCTTTAACTGTTAAGTTAACTAATTGTTCTGCGAATTGTTTCAAATCTGCCATTTTTTCTATCCTTTTAAAATGATTTGTAATTATATTAATTTATTTGTGCGCAATTTATTCAGCTCCCTCTTCGTCTTTGAATTGGTTCTTAAGAGCAGATATAACTCTTTGAGCTGGTGATTGTAATAATCCGATGATTTCTCCGATAACCTCTTCTTTCGATTTAAGAGATGCTAATGAATCAAGTAAGTTATCTCCAATGTAGATTTCTTCGTTGATGTAAGCACCTTTTAATAAAGGTTTGTCAGATTTCTTACGGAATTCTTTGATAATTTTTGCAGGACCGTTTGCAGTCTCAGCAATTAATATAGAAGTGTTTCCTTTTAAAACTGTAGTTAACTCACCGAAGTTGCTTTCAGAAGCTTCCATTGCTTTTTCAAGTAATGTATTCTTAACAACCTCTAATTTGATACCCGCTTTAAAACAAGCTCTTCTTAAGTTTGAAGTAGTTTCTGCATTAAGTCCAGAAATGTCTGCTAAATAAACAACATTCACCCCAGCTAACTGTGCAGTTAAATCTTCAATCGCGATTGATTTTTCTTCTCTAGTCATACTAAAAATTTTTAACTACCAATTAAACTGCTTTAGGATCTAAAGCAATTGCAGGGCTCATCGTAGATGAGATGTGGATACTCTTAATATAAGTACCTTTTGCTGCAGTTGGTTTCAATTTGATTAATGTTTGAATAATTTCGTGAGCGTTCTCTGTAATTTTTTGAGCATCAAAAGAAATTCTTCCGATTCCAGCGTGAACGATACCTGTTTTATCAACTTTGAAGTCGATTTTACCAGCTTTAACTTCTTCAACAGCTTTCGCTACATCCATAGTTACTGTACCTGTTTTAGGGTTCGGCATTAAACCTCTTGGACCTAATACACGTCCTAACGGACCTAATTTACCCATAACCGCTGGCATAGTGATGATTACATCAATATCAGTCCATCCGTCTTTGATTTTTTGTAAATAGTCATCTAAACCTACGTGGTCTGCACCCGCAGCTTTAGCTTCCGCTTCTTTGTCCGGAGTAACTAATGCTAATACTCTAACGTCTTTTCCAGTACCATGAGGTAAAGTAACAACGCCTCTTACCATTTGATTCGCTTTTCTAGGATCTACCCCTAACTTCACTGCGATATCAACAGACTCATCAAATTTTGCAGAAGCAACCTCTTTAATTAATGCAGATGCATCTTTTAAAGAATATAGTTTGTTCTTCTCAATTTTTGCTGCAGCCTCTTTTTGCTTTTTTGTCAATTTTGCCATGTCTTTTTCTTTTTACGATTAAAAAGGAGCTGTTCCTGATACTGTTATACCCATAGATCTAGCTGTTCCGGCAATCATACTCATTGCTTTTTCGATTTCGAAAGCATTTAAGTCAGCCATTTTGTCTTCAGCGATAGTTCTAATTTGATCCCAAGTAACGCTAGCTACTTTTTTACGGTTCGGTTGCCCTGAACCAGACTTTAATTTAGCTGCCTCTAATAATTGAATTGCAGCCGGTGGCGTTTTAACAACGAAGTCAAAAGACTTGTCTTTATACACAGTAATTTGTACTGGTAAAACTTTGCCTGGTTTATCTTGTGTTCTGGCATTGAACTGCTTACAGAACTCCATGATATTAACTCCAGCAGCCCCCAAAGCAGGTCCAACCGGTGGCGAAGGATTCGCGGCACCTCCCTTAACTTGTAGTTTAACTACTTTACTAATTTCTTTAGCCATTTTTAAAAAAATTTAGCACATCTATCAATTGGAAGCGATTGATGTGGGTTTATTATATGTAACGATATTATACTTTTTCAACTTGCATAAAGCTCAATTCCAATGGTGTTTTTCTTCCGAA
>NZ_CAMLMK010000021.1 GCF_946481155.1 uncultured Flavobacterium sp. | reverse complement strand
CAATGACGAAAAAATGATTTTTTATCTAAAAAATGTAGACCGCAGTACTATGGCTTTCAAAACCAAAATGCTTTTTTTATTACCTGGTTTCCTATTGAGACTGCTTTTAAAACTGAAACAAGCGCTGAAAAAAATCGGAATAAATTTTACGGTTTACCATTAACGTACTGTAGAAAATCATCAAAATCGCGTATGTAATCCATTTCATCAAACTCCCCTGAAGAAATCACCAAACACACGGCTCCTGAAGAAAAGTTATCCAATTCCCGCCATACATTTGATTTGATCAATAGTCCTTTGTCCGGTTTGTTTAAAGTTACGACCTGATTTTTCTTTCCGTCTTTTAGTTGCACGTCAAAACTTCCCGAGAGCGGAATTAAAAGCTCGAACTGCTCTTTGTGTGCATGCCCTCCCCTATTAGCAGTGCTGGGAACATCAAAAAGATAATACACCCTTTTTATGTCAAAAGGAACTACGTCTTTTTCTATTACAGCGATATTTCCTCTGTAGTCTTCAATTTTGGGAATGGAAATCAGTTCTATGTCCATTATAATTCTTGCGGTTTTATGATTACGAAAGTACTTCAATTTTCATCAACTCCATCCATTCTCTTCCTATTTTGTCAATAGAAAATTTGCTTACCGCGGTCACAGTTTGGTCTTTACAGTGTTGATATAATTCCGAATCCGACACAAACAGATTCATCTTGTCTTTCAGCGCTTCGAAATTCTGGTTTTCGACCAATAAGCCATTTTCCCCATCGGTAATAATTTCGTCCGGCCCCGAAACACAATTGAAAGCTACAACTGGTGTTCCACTGGCCATTGCTTCAATAACCGACATTGGAAAACCTTCATATTTGCTGCTCAAAATCAGAAACAAGGCTTTTTTTAGGTAAGGATATGGATTCTCTTTAAAACCTAGAAAATGGATTTTCGGATGATTTACAGCAGTTTCAATTTCGCTTCTTCGTTCTCCGTCACCCAGTAATACCAAATGAATGTTTTTCTGAGGCAGATCAGAGTCCAGATAGGTTTCGATAAGCTTATCAAACTGTTTTACGTTCTTATAATCAAATCTTCCCATTCCAATTACATACGAAAAATCTAACTCGTTTGCCTCTTCATCTTTACGCTGTATCTCTTCAATAGCTATCGGATTATTGATCTTCACCAGATTAGAAAAACCGTATCTTTTTTCAACAGCGTGCATTATTTCATCCGAAACACAAACAACCGCATACTTATCCTTAAAAATGAGATTGGCGGCGAATTTATTCTTAGGGATGTAGGTTCTAATGTTTCCGCTATGAACAGTATAGATAGTATTTTTATTGTAAATCCATTTGGCAATCAATACTTCCTGAAAAGGTTTGATTCTGTACCGGAAATCAATGATAAAATCAAATCGCTGTTCTTTAATATAGTGTTTAAAAAAACGGAAAAGTCTTAATTTTCCAAAAATACCCTTATACCGCTCCTTCATTTTGCCAATGTTCACCAAAGTCCCTGAAAAAGGATAACCAACATCATCAACAAACACAATATTGTGAACCTCAATATCCTGCTCACCAAAGTAAAGTGAAAGCGATGACATTACCCGTTCCAAACCGCCGGAATTCAAAGTGTACCCTATAAGGGCTATTTTATATTTCCTATTTGGAATATTCATTCACTAATGTGTATTTTAGCGTCTAATATAAAGTTTTATTCAGGACATGCAAAATTCTCCGCTGGTTAGTATAATCTGTTTGTGTTACAATCACGCACAATTTGTGGAGGAAGCCCTGAATTCGGTGCTGTCACAGACCTATAATAATATTGAGTTATTAATTGCGGACGACTGCAGCCCAGACGACTCGAAGGCGGTCATTGAAAATTGGCTTACAAATCATCCTGAAGTGATTTTTATAGCTAATCCAACCAATATCGGCAATACTAAAACCTTCAACAAAATGTTGGCATTGGCCAAAGGCGACTATATTATTGATCTGGCAGCTGACGATGTTTTACTCCCGGATTGCGTTGAAAAACAACTTTTAGCCTTCGAAAATTCAGAATTTGAAAATGTGGGTATTGTATATGGCAATGCGGAAATCATTTCCGAAACCAATGCGCATTTGGGTTATTATTACGAACTGAATGATGATGGAAAAATCATAAATCCTCCTCCGAGTGGCGACATTTATCTTTCCGTTTTAGGACAGTATAACAAAATATGTTCGGTTTCTTCCCTAGGGAAACGCGAAGTCTTTGAAAAATTAGATGGTTATGACGAAAATCTGGCTTATGAAGACCTGGACTTGTGGATTAGGGCCGCACGAATTTATAATTTTGATTTTATTCCTGATGTCCTGATTATGAAACGGGAACTTCACACTTCACTTGGCGCGCAGTTTTTTCACAAAAACAATGAACGAACCCGAAAACTAAACCGTTCTACCTATTTAATCATACAGAAAGCCTTGCGACAGAACAGCACGAAAGAGGAGAATCGCGCTTTGCTGAAAAGAATTCATTATGAAATGACAAAAGTTTTCAAGGCAAGGGATTTTTCGCTTTTACTACAATACATCCTGTTGGAATTAAAAATAAGGATATAATTACTACACAATAATTAAAATTCTATATTTCAAGAATTCACAAAATAAGTGTCAGCTTTTCCCAAAAAAAACTGAGGTTTAAACAAATATTTATAAATTCGTATTTCTTCTGGGAAACAATTTTGGAAGGACTATTATAATCAACGCCAATATAAATATTATCATGGAAACTAACATCATATCGGAAAAAGCGACAATTGGAAAAAATGTAACTATTGGTTCATTTTGTATTATTGAAGATGATGTGGTTATTGGAGACAACACGGTGATTAAAAATTATGTAGAACTCCGCCAAGGCACCATAATAGGGAAAAACTGCTATCTTGATTCAAGAGTTTCTTCCTCGGGAAATTGTACAATCGGAGATAATGTAACGGTTCGTTACGACAGTATTTTAGCCAGAGGATTGCGAATTGGCAACAATACCTATATCAGTCCGAAAATGATGACCAATAACCTGGACACCAATATGCAGCAAATCGGTGGTGCCAACATTGGAGCGAATGTATTTATCGGTACAAATTGTGTACTGCAACACGGTATCGAAATTGGAGACAACAGTATTTTAGGCTCCATGTCATTTGTAACTAAAAATGTCCCTTCCGATGAAATTTGGTTTGGCATTCCGGCTAAATTCCAAAAGAAAAATCTATAGTATTACCATTTGGTCTTGTAATTTTCCAAAGCCTCTTTTTCACTTTCCCAATCCCGTGCATAATTGTTTTTTATAAGTTTTGCTGGCACTCCTCCTATTAAAACATTATTTCCAAGGCTGGTATAGTCTTTATTACACAATGAATTTGAGGCTATTACACAATGATCCGGAGTACGTGTATTCGGCATAATCGAAACCCTGTTGGAAACCGCGTTATGATTTCCTATAACCACCGGACCGGTCTTAGGATAATATTCATTTGTTTCGGTATTGATCATGGGATGTGAATTTGTATCTATAATTTGTGATTGATATCCAATTCCGGCCCAATCACCAAGAACAACCTTATCCATACAAACCAATTTAACATCGGAACCTAAACAAGCCATATAACCGAACTCACAATAGCCCTCCTTACTAATATAAAGTGTGACATCCTTCCCCATATGCATTGGCCCATTAAAAACCAGTTTCCCTTCTAAAAAAATCTCTGCAATTCCTTTTGATTTTGTTGAAGTCTCGAATTGTTGTCCAAATCCTATTAATCCTCTTTTAATTGGCCCGTTTAGTAGTATTTCTCCTTTTATGGATTGAAAACTAACTTTTCCATAAAAAATAACGGGAAGTTTTTTAGCTGTCGAAAAAGGGAATTTTTTAAAATTAAAATATAGCGTTTTAGACCAATTGACGGAATAATAAAATCGTAACCTATGGTAAACTGACCTCAGTTTTCTAAACACTTTATTTATAATTTCAGCCATTTTATTTTCTCCTTAATTTTACTAAAATCTCCTTCAAATTTACTTTTTTGTTCAATTCTGTAAATGTAAATAGTACAGATAGTATAATCATCAGTCCCATTAATCCGAATTTGATAATTTCATTTGAAATGAACGTTGCCAAAAAAGCCACTAAGCATATGCCAATACAACAGATGAACAATCTGTAAAATTCTCTGTCAAACACAAATTCATATCTCCTTTTTGTAATAATCTTTAGTCCTATAAAATGAATACAAAAATAAACCAAAAAACCTATTCCCAAACCTTCTAATCCCCAAAGGATATATCCTATACCATTGATCAATAAAGATAGGAGATTAAATCCTATTGCCGTTTTTATGAATAATTTGGAATCCCCTTTTGCCAATACTATAAATCCCATTGACCAGGAAACTGCCCTAAAAAGCATTCCCAAAATCCCCCAGGTTAACATAGGTACTATCGTGTAGAATTTTGAAGAATACAAAAGGGAAACTATAATCGGTGTAAAGGTTAAAAATACAACTATAATTGGGGTTATCAATAGAACACCTATAAATGCCTGTTGATTCACCATTTCTTTAATTTTCTTATTATCGTTACAAAAAGCCGATAGTTTTGGAAAATAATCTGTACCCATCGCTGTAAAAATCATCCCAACGTAGGAATTCAAAATAGCAAAACCCGCATTATAAAATCCTACTTCAGCTACACCGGAACGATGGTTAATGAAGAGCTGTAATACGTATCCGGCCACTATTGTTATAAGACCGCTTAAACTTAATACAAAACCCAGGCGCATTAAATTTTTGCCTTCCAGAATTGCTTGTTTAGAACTTATAGGCAGTAATCTCACCTGTATTTTTCTTCTATAGAACCATGAAAAAACAAGTCCGATAAATGTTGAAATCACAATTGCCGGAGCAATGGCATCTGCTTTCCAATAATAATAAAGCGGAATGCTAATAATTAATCCAAACAAATTACCCAACAGATTCGCCTTGGCCAAATGATTCAGCTTTCTCAAGCCTTGTAAAACTGCGAGTTGACTTCCGGATAACTGTTTAAATAATAAGGCTACAGCAATCAAAACTATAGCAATTGTATATTTTTCAGAATCAAAAATTATTGTACTCAACCACGGGGATAAAACCATAGTCAAAAGCATTCCGAAAAGTCCGGTAAACCATGTCAAACGACTTAAAATACTCACTTCCCTTCCCAATTCAACATTATCTCTAAGGGAATTTTTTTCAGAAATAATCTTTACAGCGCTCGTTTCTAATCCAAATCCGGTGACACCATTCAACAATGCCATAGTAGAAGTAAGCAATGTAGAAATTCCTATACCTGAGGGCCCTAATAAAACAGCTATAACCTTGGATCTGACAATTGAGATTAGTATTGCGAAAAACTGAACCCCTCCAAAAAGAGAAGCTGCTTTTAAAATCTGTCGGTATGATGATTTTGCTTCAGACATTCAACTTTCTCACAGAAACTGGTTTAATATTTATTTATTGTTTTTATCACAAAACTCACTTCCTCCTCAGTTAAAATTGGACTGATGGGCAAACTCAACACCTGATCATGAATCTGTTCCGTGATTGGGAACGATAAATGATTGTAGTCTTTCATTGCAACCTGTTTATGAGGTGCTATCGGATAATGAATCATCGTTTGGATTCCGTTATCGGATAAATATTGCTGTAAATCCTTTCGGTTCTTAGTTCGGATTACAAACAAATGGAACACGTGATTTCCCAAACCATCGTAGAAAGGCAAAGCAATCTTTTTATTAATGATTTCCGACAGATAGCGAAACGCAATGGTTTTTCTTTTGGTGTTATCGATGTCAAGATCCGGCAATTTTACTCTTAAAAAAGCAGCCTGAAGTTCATCAAGACGGGAATTATATCCTAAATAATCGTTGTAATATTTTTGATGCGAACCATAATTAGCAAGGCTTCTGACTATTTTCGCCACTTCGTCATCATTAGTAGTAACTGCGCCGCCATCGCCTAAACAGCCTAAATTCTTACCAGGGTAAAAACTAAATCCTGCCGCATCGCCGAAGTTTCCGGCTTTAGTCCCATCAGAAATAGCGCCGTGTGCCTGAGCCGCATCTTCAACGAGCAATAAATTATGTTTTTTAGCAATCTCTTGAATAGCAGCCATCGCAGCCAATTGCCCGTAAAGATGAACGACAAGAATAGCTTTGGTTTTCGAAGTGATTACCTTCTCAATTTGTTTATAATCTATATTGTAGGTTTCCGGTTTCGGTTCCACAAAAATGGGTTTCAGACCAGCATGAATTACCGATAAAATCGTAGCTATATAAGTATTTGCAGGAACAATGACTTCATCGCCTGTAGCAAGCTTTCCTAATTCTATATATGCTTTAAATAACAACGTTAGCGCATCGAGGCCATTCCCTACGCCAATACAATGTTTTGTTCCGCAATAAGCAGCGAATTCCGTTTCGAAAGCATGTACCTCCTTGCCAAGAATGTACCAACCGCGATCCATACACTGCTTCAGTTTTTCCTGAAAAGCAGCTTCGTAAGGCTTATTAATTGCTTGTATGTCTAAAAATTTTATCATTAAATCGTTATTTCATGATAATTTTTGGTTTCGAATTTCAGGAATCCCTGCACGGAAGTTTTTGCTCCGAAGCTTTCTTTCCAATACGCAAGTCCTTCATTCAAAACGCGTCCGTTTTCTTCGGAAGAACTTCCAAAGCTAACGTATTTTTTATCGGAATATTTTCGGATAATAAAGTCAAACAAAACATCGAGTGCTGCCGTATCATTTCGATCTTCAGCACCCGAACTGTACTGGAAATGTGCCACTTTATCAGTTAAGAACATTACAACGCCGGCTTTCAGTTTTCCTTCCTGATAAGCATTGAAGATTGTAATATTCTTCGGAAAAGACAAGGCTAATTTTTCTATTTCCGACACAGAATGCACTGGTTGTACACCAAACCGGTTTTCCAGATTCGGAACGAGCACCTGACTCCAGAAATCCTGATAATTGTCATCTTCCTTAATTTCGATATTTAAGGCTTCTGCCTGCGTTAAGGCCCTTTTCCTGTTACGATTGGGTTTGTATTTCTCACCATTGTCAATTGCCAGATAAACATCGGCACGATAGGTTTCAGCCTTGGCAAGGAAAGAAACATAGTCGATTTCATCAGCGATGGTTTTGTGGTAGATTTTTGGAAGTAATTTTAAGTAGAACTGATCTATTCCGCTTTCGCTTAAAAACTGAAGCAGCGCCTTGAAAACGGCCACGTAGTCTTTGATTCTGATTTTGCTTTTTACTAAAAGTCCTCCATAGCTCAATCCCTGATGGGAATGAACTTCATTGGCTTTTTTATTGGCCGGAAGTACGCCGATTACCTTTTCTTCATCAAAAATCATCAGGGAAAAATCCTCAAACCTGTCGGAATGATACTCCATAAAATCCCGATGAAAAAGGAATGTGCCATTTTTGGACTGACTGATAAAATCATTCCAAAGCGCATAATCAGATTGTTGATATTTTCGTATGGTATAGTTTTTCACGAAGCCTTGATAAACTTCGGAAAAGTACTAATTTTTCTTCATAATAAACCAACATTTTGCAGATTCTATCGTATTCGCAATGAAATATTTATTATTTTTAGCAAAAACTAATCTTTAGTGAAGATACGATTACTATGCCTGTTTAGCCTTATCTCATGTCTGCTGTCCGAAAACTTGGGCGCTCAGAACATTGCGCTCTATGACCAGTTTTTCGGGCGATATGACTTTACTTTTTTCGGGAATACACTGAATCCTGACGAAAACACTTATATGTATCCCAACTATATGCTGACCAGTTCTTCGGCAGATTTGAACCTTGCTTCCGGCGACGTCATCGAAAAAGCTTACCTCTATTGGGCGGGATCAGGAACAGGCGATTTTAACGTAAAACTTAACGGGATTGATTTAACCGCACAACGAACTTTCGCCACCACCCAGGTAAGTTCCGGATTTCAGTTTTTCAGTGCTTTTTATGATGTGACCTCAATAGTTACCGCACAGGGAAATGGTACTTATACGCTTTCGGAACTTGATTTAAATTCCTTAGTAACAACTTACTATATGAATGCCACTAATTTTGCCGGGTGGGCAATCGTTGTGGTTTACAAAAACAATACCCTTCCGCTGAATGTCTTAAACGTTTATGACGGACTGGAGAATTTATCACCGGCTGTTCCCGGGACCATCGATTATCTCAATATTACATTGTCCAACCTGAATGTTATTGACAATCAAGATGCTAAAATCGGATTTTTGGCATGGGAAGGTGACCGGAACATTGCAGTATCGGAATCATTGAGCATTAACGGAAATGTACTGTCCAATCCTCCTTTAAATCCTTCAAACAATGCCTTTAACGGAACCAGTAGTGTGACCGGAAGCAGTACGCTCTACAATATGGATCTCGACATTTACAATATTCAGAATAATATCAATATTGGGGATACTTCGGCTGAAATCCAGCTGACTTCAGGTCAGGATTTTGTGATGATCAATTCCATTATCACCAAACTCAACAGCCAGCTTCCGGATGCCACCGTTACCATTGACGATTATGGCGTGGAATGTAATTCGCGAAATGTTGCACTGAGTTATACAGTAGGTAATTTCAATTCAACCGATTTCCTGCCGGCCGGAACCAATATTTCGATTTATGCTGATGGTGTTCTTATAGCTACCAATCAGACCACCGCGGATATTCCCATTGACGGAAGCGAAGTTTTCCATCAGATGGTTACTGTTCCAAACGGGATTCCCCTCACCTTTAATCTTGAAATCATAGTTGATCAACCGGGTGTTATTACGGAATTACTGGAAGACAACAATACGGCGAATCAGTCGGCTACACTTGCTGCCGGACCACCGCCTAATCCGCTTGCAGATCTTGTTTCCTGCAACAGGGGCTCAACTGAAGGATTGTTTGATTTTTCGGCTTATGAAACCGCAGTAACTGATGATCCAAGCCATATCGTAAGCTTTCATGAATCACAGATGGACGCGAATTCCGGTACCAATCCGATTCCGGACACTTCAAATTATTTAGCAGCAACCACTCCGAAGCAAATTTTTGTGCGCATTGAAGGCCCGGAATGTTATACTACGACGTCCTTTCTTTTAACGGTGAGACCTTGCCCTCCTATCGTTTACAATGCCGTTTCCGTAAATGGCGATGGTTTGAACGACACCTTTCATATTGAAGGGTTGCGCGATGTTTTTGTGAATTTCAAATTGTACATTCACAACCGATGGGGAAAAGAAGTCTGGAGCGGTACTAACAACACACCGGATTGGGATGGTTATATCAAAGACGGCGTAGGCACGACACAAGCGCCGGATGGAACTTATTTCTACGTTTTATATCTGAATGACCCCGATTATCCAAAGCCGTTAAACGGATATTTATACCTTCAGCATTAATCCTTATCTACTGTCGGCAAGGTCCATCTGAAGATTACAGCCATAAGCCGGATCGCTATGATAATCATTGAAGTAGTTAAATAAAGTACGTCCTGAGGTATTTCCAACCGCTTGAGGATAAAGAAGAAAATCCCTCCAATTATACAGATGGTAGCATAAATTTCTTTTCGGAAAATTACCGGAATCTCATTACATAAAATATCCCGAATTACACCGCCGAAGCAGGCCGTCATGGTGCCCAATGCGATACAGATAACAGGCTCAAGCCCTTTTTCCAAGCCTTTTTCCAAGCCGATTAACGTAAAAACTCCGAGTCCGATAGTGTCAAAGAGAAACATGGAAGTTCGGAAGCGGTCGAGTTTCTTGCGGAAAATCATAGCCAAGACAAACCCCAGGATAATCACATAAACATAGTTTACGTCCATCATCCATCCTACCGGCGTTCTTCCGATAAGGATATCGCGCAGGGTTCCTCCTCCCACAGCAGTTACAAAAGCAATGATAAAAACCCCGAACGGATCCATTTTTTTATTCATTGCCGATAATGCTCCGGAAACGGCAAATGCCATAGTTCCCAATATGTCCAGAATTTCGAACATTTTTTACATATTACGGGTGTAGTAATTATAATCTTTCAGAACCGTGCGGATGAAAACAGAATCGCTTTCCGATTGGTTACGGATACCGGTAACGGCTTCGATCTTTTCCCTGAGCTTGAATATCAGCCTGAAGTCCTGTACTTTTAACGCCGATTCAAAAGTCTCTTTAATAATTCGTGCATCGTTATCGGACAATTTGATTACCAAAGGATAGGTCGGCACATAATCCTGATCGATTTCCTGAAGAATCGTGTGATTGATATTGATGTTGTTTTTAAGCGTAATTACCGCCGTACCTGCAGCCATATCGCCTAAACGCTGGTTCTTCTTACTCACAATAATTACAATTAATCCGATAATTCCACCTCCGATGGTGATTTCCACCAATCGGAAAAGCCATCGGATTAAGTAATCACCAAATCCTGCCTGATAACCGTCGATTTTAATCACTTTAATTTTTGAAATCTTTTTGCCGAAGGTCTGCCCTTCCATCAAACTTTCCTGGACCAGCGAATAAAATATAATCGGTAAGGCAAAAAGCATTACTACCGCTCTTTCTGTCCACGGATCGGCACCGGCAAGATAATCGTTAAGCCCTATCCAGTAAAAAAACAGGAAGTAAACCACAATGCCATAGGCTATCTTTATCAGGAAATCAAGCAATTGCGCTACCATTCGATCACCTATCGAAGCTGAGGTGAAATTTATGTTCACATTTTGCGTGGTAGTTATTGATAGTTCTGACATATTTCATATTTTAGCCTCTCATGAGAGAAGTAGCGTTTATAAAGCAAAATAAAGAAAAATGGCTTGAGTTTGAACAGGCTATTTTTGGCAAAGCTAAAAAAAATCCGGATGAATTGGCCAGTTTGTACATTCATTTAATGAATGACCTGTCCTATGCTCAAAGCTACTATCCGAAAAGCAAGACTGTTGTCTATCTTAACCATCTTGCCTCACAGACATATCAGAAAATCTACAAAACCAAACGAGAGGAAACCAACCGTGTGGTATATTTTTTTAAGACCGAGGTACCGTTGCTGGTTTACCAATACCGAAGATATATTCTTTATGCTTTCATCCTATTCTTTGCTTGTACCGGGATCGGAGTGATTTCGGCGCACAATGATGCTACATTTGTCCGCCTGATTATGGGAGATGAATATGTAAACATGACCTTGGAAAACATCGAAAAAGGAAACCCGGTGGCGGTATATAAAAGTGGAAGCAATTGGGGAAGTTTTATCGGCATCACGCTTAACAACCTAATTGTCGGAGCTAAATGTTATGTTTATGGGATTTTTGCGGGAATCGGCACTTTTTTTGTATTACTGACGAATTCAATCATGCTGGGTTCTTTCCAATATTTTTTCTACAAGGAGAATGTCTTTTGGGAGAGCGTTCGCGGTATCTGGATTCACGGTGCTATGGAAATTTTCGGGATTGTGATTGAATCTGCTGCCGGTTTTATCTTAGGAGCCAGCATTTTATTTCCGAAAACCTATTCGCGCCTAAATTCCTTTAAAACAGGATTTAAAGACAGCCTGAAAATATTTTTAGCCACAGTTCCTTTCACTATAGCTGCCGGATTTATGGAAGGATTCATTACCCGATACTCTATAGATATGCCAAGGGTTTTAAACGTTTTAATTATTGTGGGAACACTGGCTATAATATCGTACTACTTTTTAGTATACCCTTTTATTGTTAACCGAAAAATAAATAGAAATCATGTTCCAGCTCTTTAAGAAAAGAAACTTCAGTGCGCTTGTAGGTGACACTTTTGATTTTTTTAAAATACAGGGAAAACACTATTTCCGCAATTATTTCATAGTAAACGGCGGGTTTCTGTTAGTGCTTCTGGTGCTGATTTATTTTATTGTCAAAATTGTTTTTGAAGGGATAATGGCCAATGCCAGTAGCGGTTATACAGAACCTAACGCTATAGATGCTTTCATGAATGAAAACCTGCCACTAATAATTGGATTAAGTATTTTCACAGGGATTGTGGCGCTCTTTTTAACCCTTCTAAGTTATGCCTTCCCGGTAGCCTATCTGGATTTATTACAAAAGAAAAACGATTTTTCCACAAAAGAAATCATTGATGTCATCAAAAGCAAATTAGGTAAAATCGTGATTTTCTTTATCGCCTCGATATTTATTCTTATCCCTCTAATGATGATCGCAGTATTGCTGAGCTTTGCTTTGGTATTTATTTTGATCGGAATACCATTAATTTTTATAGTAATTCCAGCCATGGTATCCTGGTTTTCGTTAAGTTTCTACGATTATATCTCGACTGACAGCAGCTATTTCGACGCCTTAGGTAACGGATTTAATTTATTGAAACAAAAATTCTGGCCAGTAGTAGGTTCGACCGCAGTAATGTATGTGATTATGCAGATTACCGTGAGTGTCGTATCCATGATTCCTTATTTTATCGGAATAGCTTCTATGTTTACAACGCTTGACAACACACCCGGAACTCCCGACTCTGAAACCCTTACCTTTTTTATGATAATGCTTGTAATAACTATGGTAGTATCGATACTGTTGAATTTTATTTTACAGAATCTTCTTTTAGTGAATCAGGGGATTATCTACTACAGCCTGCGGGAGGAAAATGAAAACAATACGCCTAAAAGCGAAATGGATCTGATTGGAACACACAGTGAATAAACTATTTTTATACATACTTCTTTTTTTCTCTTTTTCTGTTTTCGGACAAACGGAAAGCGACACCATTCCTTTTTCGGAAACCGTTTCAGAGGATATCTATTTCGAAGAACAGGAAATTCAGCCGAGAGCTTTCCGCGAGAATTTCCAAAACGATTATACTTCTGAGGAGTTCCAATACGAAACAATTGTCTCAAAAGATACTTCTGCCTGGGATAACTTCAAAGCATGGCTCTCCTATTGGCTTGATAGAATTTTCTCGTTCGGAAACGGCGCAAATACTTCAGCCTTTGAAATAGTCCTCAAGATTCTTGCCCTATTGGTTGTTTTGTTTGTAGTTTATCTAATCGTAAAAGCCATCATTAATAAGGAAGGAAAATGGATTTTCGGAAGATCGTCGAAAAAGAAAATCAGCACCAATGATGCTTTTGAAGAAGACATCCACAACATCGATTTCCAAAGTATTATAGAAAAAAGCAAACAGGCCAACAACCACCGACTTTCGATTCGTTACTACTATTTATGGCTGCTTAAACGCATGTCCGACAGCTATATCATCGAATGGGATATTGAAAAAACCAATACCGATTACCTGTATGAAATAAAAAAACAGTCGCTGAAAGAAGAGTTCCAATACCTTTCTTATATCTACGATTACAGCTGGTATGGTGAATTCAGCATCGATGATGCCTTATTTTTGAGAGCGGAAAAAGCCTTTGTCAAAACAATCAATTCCATATAAATGAACAGAACACTAAAGATATACATCGCACTGTTGGTTCTGATAATCATTGGAATTGTCGCTCTTGATGCCAATCGGCCAAAACCGGTTGACTGGACGCCAACGTACGCTACAAAAGACAAAATCCCTTTCGGACTTTATGTTCTGGATAAAGAAATCAACAGCCTCTTCCCTAAAAAGAAAGTGGAACGTTTCGGAAGTACGCCTTATGAATACCTGGATCCGAAATACAGTTTCATAGATTCGACTTACACCGTTAAAGGAACCATTTTAATGATTTCCGAAAACAACGAATTAGACGACACGTCTTTAAATGAAGTGATGTGGTTTGTCGAACACGGAAATACTGCCTTTCTAAGCATGAAAGATTTCCCGAAAAAATTAATGGATACCTTAAAAGCAGATTATGGCAACCGCTATTATATGGCCGATAGCCTGAATTTCAATCTTACCGACAAGGTTTTCAAACACAAGAACTACCCGTTCAAAAAAGGAGTTGGCTTATCTTTTTTCAGCAAAATTGATACGCTGAAAACCACTGTTCTGGGATATCAGGAAATAGACACAGCTAAAAATGTAAACTTCATCAAAGTGCCGTATGGAAGAGGAACTTTCTACCTCCATACGCAGCCTGCAGCATTTTCCAACTATTATTTACTAAAGAAAAAAAACGCCGAATATTGCGCCGACATCCTTTCATATATTCCGGCAGGAACAACCTTCTGGCAAGCTAAAGGCTATAGAAATAAAGAAATGTCGGGTTCTCCAATGCGGTACTTCCTGAGCCAGCCGGCTTTGAAATGGGCGTGGTATCTTTTCCTTATCGGAATGCTGATATTTATGATTTTCAACGCGAAAAGGCGACAACGAGTAATTCCGATAAAAGTCCCGCTACAGAATACTACGGTAGATTTTACAAAAACCATCGGAAATCTTTATCTTCAGGAAGGCAATCATCATCTTATCATTGAGAAGAAAATCATTTACTTCCTTGAAAAAATACGAACCGATTACCTGATTGACACTTACGATCTTAATGATACATTTGTAAATCGTCTGCATCAGAAAACAGGAAAAGACAAAATCGCCATCGAGAATGTCGTCCGCTTAATCAAAAAGCACAGGTTCAACATGCAAAGCACGGAAAAAGACGTGATAGAAATAAGCAAAGCAATAGAACTACTGAAATAAAAAGTTCGCAAAAAAGAAAAATTACTAAACAGCAGAAAATTAAAGTAATATGGATACTTTCGAAAATAATCACACCCCAAACATGGAAACTTCCCCAACTACGGCTTCGGAAGGCAATGTAAATTTTGAAACAAGACTTAACCTTGCACCGTTATTGCAGAGCGTTAATGAAATCAGAGCCGAATTAGCTACTGTAATCGTTGGCCAGCAAAAAATGATCGATCAGCTTTTAGTAGCGGTTTTAGCGAACGGTCATATTCTTTTGGAAGGTGTTCCGGGCGTAGCAAAAACCATGACGGCAAAATTACTTTCAAAAACCCTGGCGGTGGATTTCAGCCGAATTCAGTTTACACCGGATCTGATGCCTTCTGACATCATTGGAACTTCTGTGTTTGACTTATCCAAATCGGAATTCGAGTTCAAGAAAGGCCCGATCTTTTCCAACTTCGTCCTGATCGACGAAATCAACCGCGCTCCAGCCAAAACCCAGGCCGCACTTTTTGAGGTAATGGAAGAACGCCAGATCACTGTTGACGGACATCAATATAAAATGGACGCCCCTTTCCTGGTAATCGCAACGCAAAACCCGATCGAACAGGAAGGAACTTATCGTTTACCGGAAGCCCAGTTAGACCGTTTCCTGTTTAAAATCAGCATCTCCTACCCTAATTTAGAGGAAGAAATCACTATCCTTCAGAAAGAAAATGAATTGCAGGACCGAAACAAACTGGCTAACATCCGCCAGATTCTTTCCAAAAGCGAAATCGGAAACTATCAGAGCCTGGTAAAACAAATCAAAATCGAAAGCCATTTGGTGGAATACATCGCGAAAATCGTAATGAATACGCGTGAAAACGGTTTCCTTTATTTAGGAGCTTCCCCTCGTGCTTCCATCGCGATTTTAAATGCCGCCAAAGGTTTCGCTGCCGTTCGCGGACGTGATTTCGTTACCCCGGAAGATATTAAAGATGCTGCCGTACCTGTATTGCAACACCGTGTAGTTGTGACGCCGGAACGCGAAATGGAAGGCATCACTTCAACCGAAATTATCCGCCAGATTATCGATACCGTAGAAATTCCGCGCTAATGCAGTTTTTTAAGAAACTATACCTCAACAATCTTTTTTTCTATATGCTTTTGGGCATCATAGCAAGTTTTGTTTTGGCTTATTTTTTTCCGGCACTATATCGTGTCAGCTGGCTATTGTTGTTTCTATTGCTTGCTTTTACCGCGATTGACATTATACTTCTTTTCGGAACAAAGCAATACATAAAAGCCTCAAGAACAACACCGGAAAAGCTGTCCAACGGCGATGAAAACCCAATAACAATCAAGCTAAAAAACCATTATTCGTTTGCGGTTTTCATCAAGATAATAGACGAAATCCCATTTCAGTTTCAGGTACGGAATTTCGAAATCCGACGAAAATTGCAGGCTAACGGAAAAGATCAATTGGAATACCATTTGCGTCCGACCGAGCGTGGCGAATATTTTTTTGGAAACCTGAATGTTTATGTTTCCACACCATTGCGACTAACCTCGAACCGATTTACCTTTGCCGATAACCAAATGGTGCCCACCTACCCGTCTTATATTCAGCTTAGAAAATACGATTTGATGGCTTTTTCAAACAACCTGCTGCAATACGGACTGAAAAAAATCCGCCGCATCGGGCACACCATGGAATTCGAGCAGATTAAAGAATACGTTCAGGGGGATGATATCCGGACTTTAAACTGGAAAGCCACTGCAAAACGCAATCATTTGATGGTAAACCAGTTTCAGGATGAGAAATCACAAACGGTGTACATGATCCTCGACAAGGGCCGAATGATGAAAATGCCTTTCAACGGACTAAGCCTGTTGGATTATGCCATTAATGCGACATTGGTTTTATCTAATGTCATCCTGAAAAAAGGAGATAAAGCCGGTATGTTTGCCTTTTCAAAAAAAGTGGAAAACCGCGTGATCGCAGAACGCCGTCAATCCCAGATGAACCTGATTCTGGAAAATCTGTACAACATTAAAACCAATTTTTTCGAAAGCGATTACAGCCGTTTGTATGTCGACATCAAGAAAAACATCAACCACCGAAGCCTGATTTTATTGTATACGAATTTCGAAACCGTTGATGGCCTGCACCGACAATTGCCTTATTTAAAAGGAATTGCCAAGAATCACCTCTTGGTTGTAGTCTTCTTTAACAATACGGAATTAAACGAATTGATCAGCAAAAAAGCAACAACGGTTCAGGATGTCTATGATCAGACCATCGCCGAGAAATTCGCCTTCGAAAAGCGATTGATTGTCAGTGAACTGAAGAAATACGGCATCTATTCGGTGCTGACACAACCGGAAAACCTTACATTGGATACCATTAATAAATATCTTGAAATTAAAGCGAGGGGTATTTTGTAAACATTTATAATTTAACTTCTTACTTTTGTCGCTCAGTCCAATTGAAATGAAACAGATAACTTCCGCTCAAAATCCTTATATAAAATCGTTGGTCCAGCTTCAGGAAAAAGCAAAAACCCGAAAACAGACCGGCACGTTCTTAATTGAGGGACAGCGAGAAATCATGTTAGCTCAAAAAGGCGGATACGAACTGGAAACCATTTTATTTGTGCCGGAATTAATTTCAGAAACCGAAATCAGGCAATTAACAAGACAAAAAGTCGAGCTGATTGAAATTTCAAAAGAAGTATACCAAAAACTGGCATATCGCGATACTACTGAAGGTATTCTAGCGGTAGCCAAAACCAAATCCCTGCAGCTATCCGATTTAAAATTATCAAAAAATCCGCTAATTTTAGTTGCCGAAGCCACAGAGAAACCGGGAAACATTGGAGCAATTTTGAGAACTGCCGATGCCGCAAATCTTGATGCTGTTATAATTGCCAATCCGAAAAGCGACCTGTACAATCCGAATGTTGTTCGCTCCAGCGTTGGCTGCCTCTTTACCCGTCAGCTCGCCACAGGTACAACAGAAGAAGTAATTGCCTTTCTGAAAGAAAAAAACATCGCGATTTACTGTGCGACACTACAGGATTCAACTTCTTATCATACACAGGATTACACTACGCCATCTGCTTTAGTCGTTGGAACCGAAGCTACCGGACTGACCGAACCCTGGCGCAACGAAAGCACACAAAATATCATTATCCCTATGCAGGGCGAAATCGACTCCATGAACGTTTCAGTAGCCGCTGCCATTTTAATTTTTGAGGCGAAAAGACAGAGAGGGTTTTAGAAAGCAGAAGACAGGAGACAGAAGGCAGAAGGTTTTTGTTCAATATCGAAGGTATTTAGCTCGGTGAAGAAAACATTTAACTCGGTACCGAAGACTTTAAATTCAGTTCAAAGAAAATGTAAGGCAAAACTTAATGTTCTTTTGTATATTTGGCTTCGGTAAAACCAAAAATAAAACAATAAAACTTACCACTTAAAATTACCTTTATGAGATCTAATTTAGCGCTACTATTACTTTTCATCAGTTTTAGCCTCTCTGCCCAAATGACTTCACCGCAAGTCGACGAATTGGTAGAAAAAACCATGAAAACCTTCGATGTTCCGGGAATTGCCGTGGCCATTGTAAAAGACGGTAAAGTAATCCATTCAAAAGGGTATGGCGTAAAATCCATCATCACAAAACAAAAAGTGGATGAGAATACGCTGTTCGGAATTGCCTCAAACAGTAAAGCATTTACTGCGACTGCCCTGGCTATTTTAGTCGATGAGAAAAAATTGGATTGGGACGATAAGGTGATCAAATACATTCCCGATTTCAAAATGTACAATGAGTTTGTGACCAACGAATTTACCATCCGCGACTTACTGACACACAGAAGTGGTTTAGGAATGGGTGCCGGGGATTTAATGCTTTGGCCCGAAGGCAGTGATTTCACCACAACCGATATTATCCATAATTTACGCTACCTGAAACCAGTATCCAGTTTCAGATCAAAATTCGATTACGATAATTTACTGTACATCGTAGCCGGAGAAATCATTCATAAAGTATCCGGAAAATCGTGGCCCGAATTCATTGAAACCCAAATCATGCTTCCTCTTCAGATGGAAAAAAGTAAAGGAAACTGGCACAGAATCCCGGACACCACAAATGTTGTTACGCCACACGTACCTCTAAAAGGAAAGCTGGGAATCACAAAGCAAAGCAAGAACAGCGTCATGGATGCTGCCGGAGGAATATTCTCCAATATTTCCGACATGAGCAAATGGGTACTGACACAGTTAAACAAAGGTAAATACGGCGCCGACAACACAGTCTTGTTCAGCGAAGCACAGCATAACGAAATGTGGACCGCACAAACACTATTACCGGCTTATACCACGCCACCTTATAACACGCACTTCAGTGGTTACGGCCTGGGATGGTTTTTGAGCGATGTGAAAGGCTACAAGCAAGTCGCCCATACCGGAGGTCTTGAAGGGATGGTAACTCAAGTAACTTTACTCCCGGAACTGAATTTAGGCATTATCGTTTTAACCAACCAGCAATCAGGGGCTGCATTTTCTGCTATTACCAATACCATTAAAAATACCTATCTGGATATCCCATACAAAGATTACGTAGAGATGTACAGCAAGCGAAATCAGGAAATGATAGGCAATGCCGACAAATCAACTGAGGAAGTCTGGACAGCCGTTGCAAAAAACAAAACGGCGCAAAAAATAAATCTGGAGAAAATCGTGGGTACGTATTCCGATAATTGGCTGGGCGAAATCACCATTAGCGAGAAAAAAGGAAAATACTATTTTGCATCAAAACGTTCCCCGAAATTATCCGGTGAGATTTTCTTCTACAAAGACAACACTTTTGCCGTAAAATGGTTTAACCGAAATATGGATGCCGATGCTTTTATAAGCCCAACTTTCGATCCAAACGGGAAAGTAGTTACCATCAAAATGAAACCGATTTCAGAGCTGACCGATTTCAGTTATGATTTCCAGGATCTGGACTTCAGCAGGATCCGATAAACCAGTAAGCGCTCTCACAAAGGGCGCTTTTTTTATTTAAAACAGCAATGTGTTTGCAAACTTCGTTTCTTTAGCTTATTTTTAAATACTGAATGAAGAATTATGATAGAGATTGATTTAGAAGCTGAAAACAAAGCCATTGCGAAAGAATATAAGGAACTGCTCCGCATCAGTTATCAGACGCTTTCCGAAGATGATAAAAAACTCATCCGAAAAGCCTTTGATGTAGCTGTTGATGCGCATAAAGACCAACGTCGTAAGTCAGGAGAAGCTTATATTTTCCATCCAATTGCCGTTGCTAAAATTGTCGCAGGTGAAATCGGTTTGGGAGCTACTTCCATTGCCGCAGCCTTGATGCACGATGTTGTAGAAGATACAGATCTGACCGTAGAAGACATCGAAAAGATGTTTAATCCGAATATTGCCCGTATCGTTGACGGTTTAACCAAGATTGCAAAAGTAAAAACCGATCAGGAAATCTCCATGCAGGCGGAAAATTTCCGTAAAATGCTGCTGACACTGAACGACGATGTTCGTGTAATCCTGATAAAAATTGCCGACCGACTGCACAATATGCAAACCATGGAAAGCATGGTCGATTACAAGCAGGCGAAAATCGCTTCGGAAACACTTTATATTTATGCTCCTCTCGCCCATCGCCTGGGGTTGTATAACATCAAAACCCAGCTTGAAGATTTAGGCTTAAAATACACGGAACCGGAAGTTTACAATGGCATTGTAAGCAAAATGAAAGAGAGTAAGGAAGAACAACAGGCATATATCAAATCTATCGCTGATGTTTTAAAGAGCTCCCTTGACGAGGAAGGTATCGAATACACGATGAAAGGCCGGCCAAAATCGGTCTACTCCATCCGCAGAAAAATGCTTACTCAAGGCGTTTCCTTTGATGAAGTCTACGATAAGTTTGCCTTGCGAATCATCTACAAATCAAATCCGCACGACGAGAAATTCCTCGCCTGGAAAATCTATTCCATCGTTACGGATCATTATCGTCCGAGCCCGAGCCGTTTGCGTGATTGGATTTCTTCGCCAAAATCAACCGGATATGAGGCCCTGCACATTACTGTTATGGGTCCTAAAGGCCGTTGGGTGGAAATTCAGGTGCGAAGTGAGCGAATGGATGAAATTGCCGAAAAAGGCTACGCAGCACACTACAAATACAAACAGGGCGCATCGGAAGAGAACAGTCTGGATGTATGGTTAAATCAGCTGAAAGAAGCTTTGGAGAATTCTGAAACCAATGCCGTGGATTTTGTGGAAGATTTCAAGCTGAATCTATATGCAAAAGAAATCTATGTCTTTACCCCGAAAGGAGAAATCAAATCACTTCCGAAAGGCGCGACGTCTCTTGATTTTGCATTCAGCATTCACTCGGAAATTGGTGTAAAAACAAGAGGAACTCGTGTTAATGGGAAATTAGTTCCGCTAAACCACGTGCTTAATAGTGGCGATCAGGTGGAGATAATTACTTCTGCCAATCAAAAACCGACGGCACACTGGCTCGATTATGTTACAACAGCAAGGGCTAAAAATAAAATCAAAAACGTACTTAACGAAAGTACCAAGAAAATCGCCGAAGACGGAAAAGAAATCCTTACCCGAAAACTCCGCCATTTAAAAGTAGCATTCAATGAGCAGACTGTAAACGAGCTGGTTAATTTCTTCAAACTTCAGACTAGTCTGGATCTGTTTTATCGCGCTGGTCTTGGAACGATTGACAATCAGCAGTTGAAGGATTTCGCCGCACAGAAAAGCAATACGCTGGTCAATTTCTTCAAAAAAACCATCAAGCGTTCGCCAAATGTGCAGCCGGAACATATCAATAAGGACGAAATCAGTAAAAACTATGATTTGCTGGTTTTTGGTGCCGAGCAGGACAAACTGGATTATAAACTATCCACCTGCTGCAATCCGATCCCTGGCGATGAAGTATTCGGATTTGTAACTATCACCGAAGGTATCAAAATACACCGTAAAGATTGCCCGAACGCCATCAGCCTTCAATCGAATTTTGCTTACCGCATCATCCAGGCGAAATGGATCGACTCGACCCAGGAAGAATTCAAGGCTACGCTGAAAATCACCGGAATGGATACACTCGGACTGACAAACGAACTGACAAAAGTAATTTCTAACCAAATGAACGTGAACATCCAAAGTATTTCCCTAAGCGGAGAGGCAGGATTATTTAACGGACAGGTAACGGTTGTCGTACAAAACAATATCATCCTGAAAAGACTGATTGACAATATCAAGAAAATTGACGGTGTTGATAAAGTAACACGAGTTAATAACGGTTAAAAACCTTTTAACAAACTATCGCTGTTAAATCTTTCATCACCCAAAAATTAAACTTATCTTTGCCGGTCTTTCATAGCAAACCTCAATGGAAAATAATAAGAATCAGGAAATTGTAAAAACCGTATTCACGAAATACCTTGAAGAAAAAGGGCACCGCAAAACGCCCGAGCGCTACGCTATCCTTCAGGAAATTTACGAGAGTCAGGAACACTTTGACATCGAATCGCTTTACATTAAAATGAAGAACAAAAACTATCGTGTAAGCCGTGCCACGCTTTACAATACGATAGAATTGCTATTGGAATGCGGTTTGGTGCGACGCCATCAGTTTGGCCAAAATCAGGCTCATTACGAAAAGTCTTATTTCGACAAGCAGCACGATCACATCATTATGAGCGACACCGGAGAAGTAATCGAATTTTGCGATCCGAGAATCCAGACGATAAAACAAACTATCGAGGAAATTTTCGGCATCAGCATCCATAACCATTCCCTTTATTTCTACGCTACAAAAAAACAGGAATAATACAGTCTGATTGGCTGACAAGAATAAACAACAACTAAAACAACAACAATGACAGTAGATTTACTGCTAGGCTTACAGTGGGGCGACGAAGGCAAAGGAAAAATCGTTGACGTTCTTACTTCAAAATACGACATTATTGCTCGTTTTCAGGGCGGACCAAACGCCGGACACACCTTAGAATTTGACGGAATCAAGCATGTTTTGAGAACCATTCCTTCGGGCATTTTCCACAAAACGTCTATTAACATTATCGGAAACGGTGTGGTGATTGATCCGGTAGTTTTCCAGAAAGAATTGGAAGGCCTTGAAAAATTCAACATGGATATCAAATCTAAATTATTGATTTCCAGAAAAGCACACTTAATTTTACCGACTCACCGCTTACTTGATGCAGCTTCTGAAGCTTCAAAAGGAAAAGCGAAAATCGGTTCCACATTGAAAGGAATCGGTCCTACTTACATGGACAAAACCGGAAGAAACGGAATCCGTGTGGGTGATATCGAACTTGCTGATTTCAAAGAACGCTACAGAACTTTAGCCGACAAGCATGAAGCAATGATTTCGTTCTATGACGTAGATATGCAATACAATCTGCAGGAAATGGAAACCGAATTCTTTGCAGCGGTAGAAGTTTTAAAAACATTACAATTCATCGACAGCGAAGAATACCTGAATAATGCCATGAAAGCCGGAAAATCTATTCTAGCAGAAGGTGCTCAGGGTTCGTTATTGGATATCGACTTTGGGACATATCCTTTCGTAACTTCTTCAAATACAACAGCAGCCGGAGCTTGTACCGGTTTGGGAATTGCTCCTAATAAAGTAAAAGACGTTTTCGGAATTTTCAAAGCATATACAACTCGTGTTGGAAGCGGACCGTTCCCAACCGAATTATTCGACGGAGACGGACAAACCATGGCCAGAGTCGGAAATGAATTTGGAGCAGTAACCGGTCGTCCAAGACGTTGCGGATGGTTGGATTTAGTAGCGTTGAAATATGCCGTTCAGGTAAATGGCGTTACACAATTGTTCATGATGAAAGGCGACGTACTTTCTGGTTTTGACACTCTAAAAGTTTGTACAGGATACAAATACCAAGGAGAAACGATTAACCACTTGCCTTACAACATTGAAGAGGAAAATGTTACTCCGATTTTTGTTGAGAAAAAAGGCTGGCAGGCTGATTTGACCGGTATGACAGAGTACGATCAATTACCAATCGAACTAAAAGAGTATATCGAATTTATTGAAAGCGAAGTAGGTGTTCCTATCAAAGTGGTCTCTGTTGGACCAGACAGAACACAGACAATTCACAAATAATATCAAAACGCTTTCTTCGGAAGGCGTTTTTTTTGATTGCCAGTCGGTTATAAATAATTCTTAATACAAATTGGCTTTAACGGATTTTACTTAAATTTGGACAAAATTTCAGACATTGAAGAACTATCTCCTATTCATACTAAGCATACTTTTCTTTTGCACAGCTTCGGCGCAGGAAAAGAAAATCATTAGGATTATCAACTCGGATTTCATTGACATGAACCAAACCGAAATGCCGGGCGCTATTCTGTTCACCGGTAATGTTCAGGTGGAGCACGACGGCGTGATTATCAATTGTAATAAAGCATATCATTTTAAGGATGAAAACTACGTAAAAGCCTTTGGAAATGTGCGTCTGAACCAGGGCGATTCCATTACAATGACCAGTAAATATGCAGAATACAACGGAAATCAAAAATTCGCTTTTGCAACAGGTAATGTAATATTGCGTTCCCCGGAATCAACACTGACAACAGACACGATAAATTTCGACAGAAGCATACAACAAGCTTATTATAACACTTACGGAACGATTGTCAACAAAGAAAACACCTTGCGAAGCAAATCGGGACGCTACTTTTTAGACCAGAAAAAATACCAGTTCAAAACGGCCGTTACGGTTACGAATCCTGAATGTGTGATTAAGACCAATCATCTGGATTTCTACGATAATTCTGGTCATGCTTACGTTTTCGGACCTTCGACGATTACCAGCAAAGAGAATGTCATTTATACCGAGAATGGCTTTTATGACACCAAAAATCATACGTCAAATCTTTCGAAAAACTCAACAATTACGTATGAGAACCGGAAGATTAAAGGCGATAAAATATTTTATGACCGAAAACGGGATTTCTCTACGGCGACAAATAACGTGAGAATTACCGATTCCATAAACCGAATGGTTGTCACAGGCCATTACGCCGAAATGTACAAGGCTAAAGACTCGATGTTTATCACAAAGAAAGCACTGATTGCCAGTTTTGTAGAAAATGATTCCGTTTATATCCATGCCAAACGATTGTTGGTTACAGGAAAACAAGGCGACCGTATTGTACGCGGTTTCAACAACGCCCGAATTTACAAATCGGATATGAGCGGAAAATGTGACTCGATTCATTCCGATCAGAAAAAAGGACTGACACAACTTATCGGAAGACCAGTAATCTGGAGCCAGAAAAGCCAGTTAACGGGCGACATCATGCACCTCATTGGCAACAATGAAACCGAGAAAATGGATTCCCTGAAAGTAATGAATAATGCTTTTATCGTTCAAAAAGATACTGTCGGAACTGGCTTCAATCAGGTAAAAGGACAAAATCTTTACGGGAAGTTCCGGGATAACAAACTGTATGAGGTAGATATGGTGAAAAATGCCGAAATGATTTACTATCTGTACAATGATAAAAATGAGCTGGTCGGAATCGATAAAGGCGTTTGCAGCAACATTCATTTAGAACTGGAAAATAATCAGATACAGACGGTTACGAGATTTGTAAATCCTGAAGGTGAAATCTATCCTGAAGATAAATTACCCGAAAACGCAAGGAAATTGCGAGGCTTTGTATGGCGCGGTGATGAGGAAATCAAAAAACTCGAAGATATTTTTCCGAAAGAAGAATTAGCTCTCGATGAAAAAGCCCAGACGGAAAGTAAAAAAGATGCCGTAACTGCCGACCAGCCGATGGAAATCAAAAAAGAGACCCTGGAATATGGCAAGCCACCTAAGAAAGCTGCGGCTCCTGTTAAAAAGAAGAAAAAATAGTTTTCAGTCTCAGTTTACAGTATTGAGGACCTTTTTCAATTACCTGAATACCCAAATACAATGTTAAAAGATTTTTACAAATACCAGGCACAAACTTCCCCTTACCCACTCGGAATGGAAGTTTCGCACGCCAAAGGCTCTTACATTTACGACACTAAAGGAAAAGCCTATCTGGACTTCGTAGCCGGAGTTTCTGCCTGTACGCTTGGGCACCAGCATCCGCGGGTGCGTGAAGCGATTGTAAACCAATTGGACAAATATGCCCACGTGATGGTCTATGGCGAATATGCACAAGACCCGGCTGTGGAATTATGCAAATTACTGGCCGAAAACACGCCGGCTCCCTTAGATAAAGTATATCTGGTAAATTCCGGAACAGAAGCCACTGAAGGCGCTTTAAAACTCGCCCGACGCGTTACAGGAAGAAGTCAGCTGATCTCGTGTTACAATGCCTATCACGGCAATACAATGGGTTCCATGAGCGTGATGGGTTTTGAAGAACGAAAGCAAATTTTCCGTCCCTTAATTCCCGATGTGGATTTTATCACTTTCAACAACGAAGAAGACTTACTTAAAATAACCGAAAAAACAGCCGGAATTATACTGGAAACCATCCAGGGTGGTGCCGGATTCATCCAACCGCACAATGATTTCCTAAAAAAAGTACGTCAGCGCTGCGATGAAGTAGGTGCTTTACTGATCTTAGACGAAATCCAGCCTGGTTTCGGCCGTACAGGAAAACTCTTTGGCTTCCAGAACTACGACATGGTTCCCGATGTGGTAGTAATGGGCAAAGGTATGGGCGGAGGTATGCCCGTGGGCGCATTCATGGCGAAATCAGAATACATGGATTTGCTGAGTCACGATCCTAAATTGGGGCACATAACTACCTTTGGCGGGCATCCCGTGATAGCTGCGGCATGTCTGGCAACGTTAAAAGAGCTGCTTGAAACGGATTTAATGCCTCAAACCTTGGAAAAAGAACAATTAATTCGTAAATTACTGGTTCATCCATTGATTAAAGAAATCCGGGGCGAGGGTTTAATGCTTGCAGCTATGACAGAAAGTCCTGAAATTACTAACAAAGTCATCTTCAAATGTCAGGAGAAAGGACTAATTCTATTCTGGTTACTTTTTGAAAGCTGTGCTATCCGCATTACACCTCCCCTAACCCTTTCCAACGAGGAAATTGAGAAGGGTTGTGGCATCATTCTTGAAGCTATGAATGAAGTGTTGGAAGCGATTTAATGTTAAATATTGGAGCGATTTTAATTTCAAAAGTTTTCATTTGTATATTGCTCTGAAAATTGTTAATTAAATTGTTTACAACATAAACACGTTCATTACCAAAAGGCTGCAAAGTCTTAGTAATTTTAATAAGGATAATTTTAAACAATTGGCGTATGTATTTGAGTAACGAGGAAGAAGAAAACAGTTTATCCTTATCAAAGTTTGAATCAATGTTGAAAACCAACAAGGTATTCTTCTTTGACTCCGAAGAGTTTGAAGATATTATTCTTCACTATCTCGACACCGGCAGAATAAACTTAGCGAAAAAAGCTTTAAAATTAGGTTTAGAACAACACCCCAAATCTACTGGCCTGAAGCTGGTCCAAGTAGAACTCTTAGTGTTCGAAGACAAGCTCGACATTGCAGAAAGAATGTTAAACGAGCTGTATGCCATCGAACCTACCAACGAAGAAATTTACATCCAGAAAGCTAACATTCACTCCAAAAGAGATGAACACGAAAAAGCAGTTGAGTTATTAAAATATGCCCTGAAATATACCGACGATTATGCCGATGTCTATTCGCTGATCGGAATGGAATATCTATTCATGGACGATCTGGAAAAGGCAAAAGAAAGTTTCATCAAATGCCTTGATGAGGATTTGGAAGACCACTCCGCGTTATACAACGTAGTGTATTGCTTTGATTTCTTAGATCAAAACAACGAGGCTATATTGTTCCTGAATGACTTTATCGACAGGAATCCTTATAGTGAAGTGGCATGGCATCAATTAGGCCGCCAGTACTATTCCCTTAAGGATTACAATCAGGCGGTTCGTGCATTTGATTATGCTACCCTGATCGACGAGAACTTCCTTGGAGCTTACCTTGAAAAAGCAAAAGCACTTGAGAAACTTAAAAAATACCAGGAAGCTATTGATTGCTACACTATAACTATGGAATTGGACGACGCGACGTCATTTGCATTGCTGAGAGTCGGAAAATGCCATGAAAAATTAGGCGAAACGGAACTCGCTTTACAGTTCTATTTAAAAACCGTTCACGAAGACCCATTGCTGGACAAAGCCTGGATAGCGATTACCGATTTTTACATTCATCAGAAGAATTTCCAGAAAGCCTTGTATTACGCCAATAAAGCGCTTGGAATCGACAATGAGAATAAATTGTACTGGAAACGTTATGCCACAATCAACAAAGCATTGAACTTTTTTGAGGAAGCTGAATATGGTTACCGAAAAGCAGTGGAATATGGTGATTATGAATTAGACACCTGGTTGTTCTGGGTAGATATTCTGCAATTTCTTGGTGAATTTGACAGCGCGGTACAAACACTTTTACAGGCTGCCGAATATTTCCCGGAAGAATACGAAGTGGAATATCGTCTAGCCGGATTGAACTTCATGCTCCAGGATGATACGAAAGGAAAATTTCACCTTGCCAACGGCTTAAGACTGAATTTTGAAAACAGGACTTTATTAGAAGAATTATTCCCCGTAATCTGGAACAGAAAAGTGGTTCAGAATTACATTGATAAGCATAAAAAAGCAAACGAATAGTAACCAAATACCACAATTACTATTAACTTTACGGTCGGTTATTAATTTAACTGACCGTAATTTTTTTATGAAACGAGCATCAAAAAAACAACAACAAAAACAGCGAGTTCCATCTTATACCAATGACAAACAGAATCCAATAAGATGAAAAAACCAAAGAAAAAGAAGTTCGGATTGCTGGGGAAGAACATCAGTTATTCGTTCTCCAGGAAATATTTTACCGATAAATTTGATAAAATCAATTTCACGCATTATTCCTATTCGAATTTTGACGTAGATTCCATTGCCGAATTTCCTGAAATCATAGCCAATACTAAAAACCTCAAAGGAATGAATGTAACCATTCCCTACAAAGAAACAATCCTTCCGCATCTTACGAAATTATCGGAGAACGCAAGAGTCATCGGAGCTGTGAACGTTATCAAGATCTCCAAAAACGGCAATTTAAAAGGCTACAACACTGATTTTTACGGATTCAAAAAAGCCTTAAAACCTTTGCTCGAAAAACACCATAAAAAAGCGCTTATTTTAGGAACCGGAGGCGCCAGCAAAGCCATAGCCTACGCCTTGAAAAAACTAAAACTGGAATACGATTTTGTCTCCCGAAACCCTTCGGAATATGAGTTTTCTTATGAGGAACTGAACAAGGAGATTTTCGAAGAATACCAAATCATCATCAACACCACGCCTGTTGGTACTTTCCCTAATGTAGAAGATTGCCCGCCTTTAGATTATAATCTATTTACAAATAAACACATTGCCTTTGACCTGATTTACAATCCGGAAGAAACAAAGTTTTTGCGCCTTGCAAAAGAAAATGGAGCAGTGACCAAAAACGGCTATGACATGCTTGTCTTCCAAGCCGACAAAGCCTGGGAAATCTGGAATAGATAAAACCCTGTACACAAAAAAGTCAGCTAACCAGCCCTGATAGAGCGGATATCCTTTTCAATGCGGGTTTGCTTAGGCAAACCCGCATTGAAAAGATAAAAGCGAAAGCAGGAACATGGAAACCTAACATTCCCAAGCCATTCGCTACTCATCGAACAAATTAACATTTAAACCGAAATATTGGTTTATTTAACCGCTTTTCCTTTGAATTATCGGCTGCCTTTAGTATCTTTCGACTCAATTTTGTTAAACTTAAGCATTACTTACAATGTTAGAAGAAAAGAATGATAACCTGCCGGAGGCAGACGGACAAGAACAAATCGCACAGGAAGAAATTGTGCAGGAAGCAACTCCAAAAAGTCAAACACACCCAGAGGTTCCCACAGAAGAAATTCAGGATGAAACTCCCATGGATGAAACTTTAGAAGTAGAAGCTCCAACAGCAGAAACGGTACAGGAAGAAACGCAAGTTGATACTCCGAAAGAAGAGGCTCCAATAGCCGAAACAGAACCGGAAGAAATTCAGGCGGAAACTTCAACTGAAGAAATCCCACATACTGAGCACCACGAAGCGATCCAGGCGATTGAAAGCTCAAATGCAGAAGAAGGTGAAGACGAAAGCATCAGCGAAGGCCACGATATTCCGATGCTTAATTATGAGACAATGTCGATGGACGAACTGACTTCCGAATTAGAGAAGCTGGTTTCCAACGAAAAAACAATGTCGATCCGCAATCACGTGGAAGAAATCCGCAAAGAATTCATGGTGAAATACCACCATATGATTGACGAGAAACGCGACGAATTCAGCCACCAAAACAATGGTGACACCAGCGGATTTGAATACCATTTCCCGCTAAAAAACAAATTTGATTCGATTTACAATCAGTATAAAGACCAAAAAAATCAGCATTTCAAGCAAATGCAGAACAATCTGAAACATAATCTGGATGTTCGCTTAGCGATTATTGAAGAGCTGAAAAACCATATTGACAATTCCGGCGATAACATGCAGGAAATGTTGAAAAACGTAAACGATTTGCGTGAGCGATGGAAAAATGCAGGGCCAATTCCGCGTGACCGATACAACCACGTATGGAACAATTTCCATTTCCACATTGAGCGTTTCTACGATCATTTGCATTTAGACCGCGAAGCACGTGATATCGATTTCAGACACAACTATGAGCAGAAATTGAAAATTATTGCGCGCGTTGAAGAATTGGTTAATGAAGAAGATGTGGCCAAAGCCTTCCGCGAATTGCAATCCTTACATAAAATCTGGAAAGAAGAGATTGGACCGGTTTCCCGCGAGCACCGTGAGGAATTATGGAACCGTTTCAGTGAACTGACCAAGCAATTGCACGACAAGCGTGAAGCTTTGTTTGCAAAAGCAAGAGAATATGAAGTGGAAAACCTGGCAAAGAAAAAAGAAATCATCGCACAGATTGAAGCTGTAGCCAATGAAAACATAACCGTTCACAGCGCATGGCAAGGCCAAATCGAGAAAATCGAAGCTTTACGTGCCGCGTTCATGCAGGCCGGAAAGGTGCCAATTGAAGTCAACGAAGAAACCTGGGCAGCTTTTAAAGATGCCGTGCGTCATTTCAATACACAGAAAAATGCTTTCTACAAGGACATTAAGAAAGACCAACAGGACAATCTGAATAAAAAGCTGGCATTAGTGGAAAGAGCAAAATCATTGCAGGAAAGCGAAGATTTCAGCGCCACAACGCCAATCATGAAGCAAATTCAGGAAGAGTGGAAAACCATAGGACACGTACCAAGAAAATATTCGGATAGTGTCTGGAAGGAATTTAAAGATGCCTGCAACCACTATTTCGACAGAATGCACGAAAAACGCAACGAAGCCAATGGTGAAGAAGTGGAAGCATTCGAGAAGAAAAAAGAATATCTGGAAACATTGAAAGAATTCCAATTGGTTGGCGACCACAAAACGGATTTGGATGCCATCAAAAAGCATATCGAAAACTGGAAGGGGTTTGGAAAAGTACCTCATGCGCGTCGTCACATCGAAGGAAAGTTCAACAAAATCCTTGATGCTTTGTTTGATAAATTAAGTTTGTCTAAGAAAGATTCGGAGATGGCGAAATTCAGCAACCGTTTGGGGCAATTGGCCGAAGGTGATGAAAGACAACTTCAGAACGAACAGATTTTCATTATGCGTAAGATCGACGAAATGCAGAGTGAAATCATCCAGCTGGAGAACAACATTCAGTTCATCACCAGCGCAAAAAGCAAAGGCGAAAATCCTTTTGTTAAGGAAGTTCAGAAAAGCATCGACCGTCACAAAGAAGAAATGCAGACCTGGAAAGAAAAACTGAAACAGATTAGGAGTCTGAAACAGTAATAA
>NZ_CAMLMK010000020.1 GCF_946481155.1 uncultured Flavobacterium sp. | reverse complement strand
CACCATAAACAGTTTACTTGAAGCACTAAAATTTTCTCCGGACAATATACCGTTGCGCTTCCATCTGGCTGATACTTTATTCAAAGCAAAAAGACTGGAGGAATCTGAAAATCAATTCATTGAATTAATACGATTAGCCAATACCAGCCAGCATAAATTTGGCCTGGCTCAAATATACTTTACAAAAAATGAATTTTCAAAATGTAATGTTATCCTTGAAGACATCCTTGATTTTGAAGAACATTTCGACGCTTTAATTTTATATGCAAAAGTGCTGCTACATGAAAATTTGATAGCTAAGGCACAAAGCGTGTACCAACGCGCATTGCAAATTAATCCTTCTTTTAAAGATGAAACATTGGACAATCATCTAAGAGTTCCCACTTTTACTATGGAAGATCAATTTGAGTCGGATGAAGAGGGAATGTTTGATTCGAACCAGTTTCTGCAGATTGCAAACATCAACTTTAATGATGTTGGCGGAATGGAACAGATAAAAAAAGAAATTGATTTAAAGATTATCAAACCATTGGCCCATGAGGATTTGTATAAGTCCTACGGCAAAAAAATCGGTGGCGGAATTCTGCTGTATGGACCGCCGGGATGCGGGAAAACTTTTATAGCAAAAGCCACGGCAGGTCAGATACAATCTAAGTTTTTCAGTATTGGCCTAAACGATATTCTGGATATGTGGATTGGCAGCAGTGAAAAAAACCTGCACGACATTTTCGAAATCGCAAGACAGAATAAACCCTGCGTTTTGTTTTTTGATGAAATAGATGCTTTAGGTGCCAGCAGAAGTGATATGAAACAATCCTCATCGAGACATTTAATCAATCAGTTTTTACTGGAATTGGACGGAATTAACAGCAATAACGATGGTATTTTAATTTTAGGCGCAACAAACACTCCCTGGAATCTTGACACGGCATTCCGAAGACCGGGAAGATTTGACAGAATTATTTTTATACCGCCGCCAGATGAAAAAGCAAAGGAAATTATCCTGAAAATAAAATTGGAGCAAAAGCCAACGGATAGTATTGATTATATTCAATTGTCAAAAAAACTGGAGCATTACTCAGGCGCCGATATTGAAGCTATTATCGACATTGCCATTGAAGGAAAACTGGAGGAATCTTTTATTGACGGTATTCCAAAACCTATTACCACTAAAGATTTACTTAGCGCAACAAAAAAACATCGTCCAAGTACGCAGGAATGGTTCAATACGGCCAAAAATTATGCTTTGTATGCGAATGAAACCGGTTTATATGACGAAATTCTAAATTATCTGAAAATAAAGAAATAAAATGTTTGACGAACAAATTGAAAAAATTGAGTTGCTTATTAATCATAAGCGATTTGATTTAGCACAAAATGAAATTACGCAGTTGCTTACCGTAAATGCCGATGATTCCTATCTATACTACTTGCTGTCAAATATAAAACTGCAACAAGACAATTACACCGACGCGGACAAGCTGATTGATAAAGCCATCGCGTTATACCCGGATAGCGGTTATTATTATTTTTTCAAGGGCTGTATAAAGCTTTACGGTGAGCAATACGCTGAAGTAGAAGATTTATTACAGACTGCTATTACCATAGATCCCGAAAGCGCTGATTTTCGGGCTAAACTTGCAGAGTTCAAACTTTTAAAGAAAGAGTATGAAAAGGCATTAATGTTGGCTGATGAATCGCTTCAACTGGATCCTGAAAATATTTTGGCATTAAATATACGCAGCACCTCTTTGCTGAAATTAAACAGAAAAGAAGAATCTTTTGCTACTATCGAAGGGGCGTTAAGAGAAAGTCCTGAAAACTCATACACTCATTCAAACTACGGCTGGGGACTACTTGAAAAAGGGAACCCTAAAAAAGCGCTTGATCACTTTAGGGAATCTTTAAAAAATAATCCCAATAATGAATATGCACAATCTGGCATGGTCCAGGCGTTAAAAGCTGACAATTTCATCTACAGAGGCTATTTAAAATATGCTTTCTTTATGCAAAATCTGACCCAGAAAAATCAATGGGCATTTATTATTGGTTTCTATTTTGTGTCAAAGCTTTTAAGAAGTATTGCAGAAAATAACGAAACGCTGCGACCTTTTTTAATCCCTGTTGTTATTTTACTGGCCGTTTTTGCATTTTCGACATGGGTAATCGGATCTATCAGTAATCTTTTGTTCCGATTAAATCCTTATGGTAAATATTTGCTGGACAAAGAAGAACTTAAAAGCTCAACATTTGTCGGAGTAAGCCTGTTACTTTTCATTGTAGGGCTGGTTTCCTATTTTATTACGCAAAATGAAAATTTCATAACCGTTGCAGGTTTTGGCTTTTTAATGATGATTCCTTTCAGTGCGATGTTCACCACTGCAAAAATTAAGCATTTGCCAATGATTATTACTGTTATCTTAGGTTGTATCGGACTGCTGGCTATTTACACCGCATTTACAACAAATAATATCCTGAATGGTTTCAGCATGATATTTATCTTTGGATTTGTAGCTTATCAGTGGATCGCAAATTACCTGATAATTAAAAATAATAATATATAAAAAAAGCTTCCGCCGCGGCGGAAGCTTTTTTTATTCTAATGTCAAAGTAATCTGTCCGTCTTCATCTAATTCGATATTGAAATCAGTAATTTCTACATCGTGGTTAACTTCGAGTTCTTCGGGAACAACTTCTTCCGGTTCCTCGTATGGCAATGATTCCAATAGATTTACCTGTTTCAGTTTATCGGCGGTTAATTGGTTTCCTAACGCTTTGATTCCTTTCACAGCAATAAACTGTTCCATATCGATCGTTTGGTTTTCCTTCTGAACGCCTTTCGATTTTGCGAAAATAAGTTCCGCTACAGGACGCCAATCAGTGGAAACGATTTCCAGTTGCGACTTTTCGTGCTCTGAAATAAAGATTTCCTCTTTGTTCTCATTTTCAATCAGGAATCGTTTTATATAGTAACGTTCCTTTTCACCATCAAAGTAAATCGCCGACACCGGTTTTTTCGGATGCCATTTTTCCAAAACGACCATATCCTCATCGAAATGCGTGGTCAATTCCGGAATGATTGTTTTCAGTTTTCCTGATTGGTTGATAATCAGCAAACGATCATTCGGACGGAATTCGCCCAACAGTTCACCTCTTCCGTCAACATTCAGTCGCTGTACCGTATCGTCGAACCAAATCTTACGCGGACGCAACGTAGAAATTCCTTTCTCCTTCAATTCGATTTTCTTAATCGGATATTTGGAAACCGTATTTCCTTTGGAAGCTCGTCCTTTTATGGCAATATCAGCGAAATCAATGTCCCATTTCAGTTTCTTTACACTTCCTACCTGACGCAGTAAAACAGTTACAACCTCTGCTTCGCCATTCGGGTTATGCGAGAAATATAATACCTGCGAACCAGGTTTTTCCTGTGTCAGATCATAAGCTTTATCACGCGTCACTCCGGAAACATTGAAACGCTTTATAAACGATGATCCTGATTTTCCATCGCGATAGATCATGTTGTAAATCGTGCGCTTGTCATTCTTATCAAAAACGGCTACATGAATAATATCTTTGCCTACGAATTTCTTTTCATCGACTTTGGAAATCATCATTTTACCATCTCTCAGAAAAACAATCACGTCATCAATATCGGAACAATCGGCAACATATTCGTCTTTCTTCAATCCGGTTCCGATGAAACCTTCCTCGCGGTTAACGTATAATTTCGTGTTACGCAAAACTACTTTTGTTGCTTCAATCGTGTCGAAGCTTCTTAATTCTGTTTGACGTTCGCGACCTTTTCCGTATTTCTCTTTTAGTCGGTTGAAATAATCAATGGCAAAATCAACCAGATGCTCTAAATTGTATTTTACCTGCTCGATATCACCTTCCAAAGCTTCAATTTTTTCCTGAGCTTTATCGATGTCGAATTTCGAGATACGCTTGATTCGGATTTCCGTCAGACGATTGATATCATCAACAGTAACCGCACGTTTCAAATGCGTGATATGAGGTTTTAAACCTTCATCAATAGCAGAAATTACGCCTTCCCAGGTTTCCTCTTCCTCAATTAAGCGGTAGATCCTGTTTTCGATGAAAATACGTTCTAACGAAGCAAAATGCCATTGTTCTTCAAGCTCATCCAACTGAATCTCCAGTTCGCTTTTCAGCAACTGAACGGTTCTGTTGGTAGATATTCTCAGCATATCCGAAACCCCGATAAACAATGGTTTATGGTTTTCGATAACGCATCCTAATGGGGCAATTGAGGATTCGCACGCGGTAAACGCATACAAAGCATCAATGGTTTTATCAGGGGAAACACCCGGCGGAAGATGAATAAGGATTTCAACCTCAGCGGCCGTGTTATCTTCAATTTTTTTGACTTTTATCTTTCCTTTCTCATTCGCTTTCAGGATACTGTCAATCAGCGTAGTTGTATTGGTTGAAAAAGGAATCTGCGTAATTGCAAGCGTTTGTTTGTCCAATTGGGAAATTCGGGCACGAACACGGACACGCCCGCCTCTTAAACCATCATTGTAATTGGAAACATCAGCGATTCCGGCAGTTGGGAAATCAGGGAATAATGTGAACGGTTTCCCTTTTAATATTTTAACTGAAGCATCGATTAGCTCTAAGAAGTTGTGCGGTAAGATTTTAGTCGATAAACCAACGGCAATCCCTTCCCCACCCTGCGCTAACAACAATGGGAATTTTACGGGTAAGTTAATTGGCTCGGCTCTTCTTCCGTCATAGGAAACACCCCATTCGGTGATTTTTGGAGAATATAAAACTTCCAGTCCGAATTTGGAAATTCGCGCCTCGATATAACGTGAAGCAGCGGCACCATCACCTGTCAGGATATTTCCCCAGTTTCCCTGGCAATCTATCAATAAATCTTTTTGCCCGATCTGCACCATGGCATCCCCAATACTAGCATCTCCGTGAGGGTGATACTGCATCGTGTGACCAACCACGTTCGCTACTTTGTTGTAACGACCGTCATCCAGCTCTTTCATCGAATGCATGATACGGCGTTGCACCGGCTTGAATCCGTCTTCAATGGCAGGAACGGCACGCTCCAAAATCACATAAGAAGCATAATCAAGGAACCAGTCCTTGTACATTCCCGTTACTTTTGTAATGGTATCTTCCGGATTGTGTTCTTCGTGGTCGTAAAAATGCTCGCCTTCGAAAGACTTAGCATCTACTGAAGGGATATCTTCATTAGCATTATCTTCTGATTGGTTTTCAGATTGATTCTCGTCGGATGGATCATCCGGGAGTATATTTTCTTCGTCTTCGTTCATATAGTACAGTTAACGGTTTCGGTTAACGGTTTTTTTTTATAAAATCTCTTTAAACTTCCTCAACCACATCCAACTCCACCTTCAGGTTATTGATAATGAATTCCTGGCGGTCCGGCGTGTTTTTTCCCATGTAAAATTCCAATAAGGTTTCAATCGATGTAGCCTTATCCAACATTACAGGGTCAAGACGGATGCTGTCGCCAATGAAATGCTTGAACTCATCTGGTGAAATCTCTCCTAATCCTTTGAATCGGGTGATTTCCGGTTTTGGTTTTAATTTTTCAATGGCTGCTTTTCGCTCGTCTTCCGAATAACAATAAATTGTTTCTTTCTTGTTACGCACCCGGAACAAAGGCGTCTGAAGGATATACAAATGCCCTTCTTTGATTAACTCAGGGAAAAATTGAAGGAAAAACGTAATCAGCAACAAACGGATGTGCATTCCGTCTACATCAGCATCGGTGGCGATTACGATATTGTTGTAACGCAAATCGCCCATGTCTTCTTCAATGTTCAAAGCTGCCTGAAGAAGGTTGAATTCCTCATTTTCATATACGATTTTCTTTGTCATCCCATAAGAATTCAAAGGCTTACCACGCAAACTGAAAACGGCCTGCGTATTCACATCACGTGATTTGGTAATCGATCCGGATGCTGAATCCCCCTCGGTAATGAAAAGCGTACTTTCAAGGCTTCGCGGGTTTTTGGCATCGGTTAAATGTACTCGGCAATCGCGTAGTTTCTTATTATGAAGACTCGCTTTCTTCGCACGGTCTTTTGCTAATTTTCGGATACCGGAAAGCTCTTTACGCTCACGTTCCGCCTGTAAGATCTTACGAAGCAAGGCATCTGCAACTTCCGGGTTCTTATGAAGAAAGTTATCTAATTTGGTTTTGATGAAATCATTGACAAACGTTCGAACGGAAGGCGAATTCGGCCCCATGTCTGTCGATCCCAATTTGGTTTTGGTCTGAGATTCGAAAACCGGCTCTTCCACTTTAACTGAAATCGCAGAAACGATCGACTTGCGAATATCGGAAGCCTCGAAGTTTTTATTATAGAATTCTTTGATCGTACGCACCACTGCCTCACGAAAAGCACCTAAATGTGTTCCTCCCTGCGTGGTATTCTGTCCGTTTACGAATGAATAATATTCTTCGGAATATTGTGATTTACTGTGCGTTAAAGCTACTTCAATATCATCACCCAAAAGATGGATGATCGGATATACCATGTCTTCTTCGGAAATGGTTTCCTCTAATAAATCTTTTAATCCGTTATCGGAATAGTATTTTTCACCGTTGTAGATTATCGTTAAACCCGTATTCAGGTAACAATAATTCTTCAGCATTTTAATGATATACTCGTTTCGGTATTTGTAATTTTTGAAGATGGCTTCGTCAGCAATGAACGTTACCTTGGTTCCTTTCCGTTTGGTCGTTTCAGTAATATCTTCTTCCAAAGTCAGGTTCCCGGCAGAGAATTCGGCAGCCTTCTGCTGATTGTCACGAACCGATTCTACACGGAAATAATTGGACAACGCATTTACCGCTTTGGTACCGACCCCATTCAGACCAACTGATTTCTTAAACGCTTTGGAATCGTATTTTCCCCCGGTGTTCATTTTAGAAACTACATCCACCACTTTCCCTAGCGGAATGCCACGGCCGTAATCGCGAACGGAAACCGTTTTTTCTTTCACCGTCACTTCAATGGTTTTTCCGGCGCCCATAACGAATTCATCGATACAGTTATCGAGCACCTCTTTCAGAAGGATGTAAATACCGTCATCGGGAGAAGAACCGTCGCCTAATTTTCCGATATACATTCCGGGACGCATACGGATATGCTCTTTCCAGTCGAGGGAACGTATATTGTCTTCGGTGTACTGATTTTGCTCTAGCATAAGGAAATTTTGGAATTTCTGCTAATATAGAGGAATTCTCCAAAAACTGAAATAGTAATCGCGGAAAGTTATCAAGAAGTTCCTAAAAGAGTTTGCCCGTTTAAAAACGGTATTTTCTGTTTTTACAAAATAAAATCCTACACATTCTTTAAGTTTTAATTATGTTTTTAACATTTTTTTATACTTTTGAACGAATTATAACAAACCACCACCAATGAAAAAACACTTTTTAATTATGATTTTATTTTTGGGATTCTCCTTTATGGGGTACTCTCAAAAGAATATCACTGGAACGGTCAGTGATGCAAACGGCCAACCCGTGCCGGGCGCAACGATTATCGAAAAAGGTACCCAAAACGGAACCACTGCCGATGAACAAGGTCAGTTTTCCCTGAAGGTAACAGACAGCAATGCTTACTTAGTAATCAGCTCTTTAGGCTTTGCAAAAAAAGAAGTTAAAGCTTCCGAAAGCCCAATAGCAATAACCCTGGAAACAGAAGGCAAGGAACTTGAGGAAATCATGGTTCAGACTGTAGGATCCCGAAACACCAGACGTACCATTGTCGATTCTCCGGTAGCTGTTGATATTATCAATGTCAGCGATGTTGTAAATAAGACAGGCCAAGTGGAAATTAACTCCCTTTTGCAATATGTGGCTCCTTCTTTCAACGCGAGCAAACAATCCGGTTCTGATGGTGCCGACCATATCGATCCGGCTACGCTTAGAGGTTTAGGTCCGGATCAGACTTTAGTGTTGATTAACGGAAAAAGAAGACACCAATCATCTTTAGTAAATTTATTCGGTTCAAGAGGACGTGGAAATACGGGAACGGATATGAATGCTATTCCTGCAGCTTCCATCAAAAGAATTGAAGTATTGAGAGATGGTGCTTCGGCGCAATATGGTTCCGATGCGATTGCAGGTGTTATCAATATTGTTCTGAAAGACAATGTAGGCGAATTTACCGGAAACGTTACTTATGGAGCTTTCAATGCCGACACACCTTATTCGGATGATATTAATTCAAGCGGAATTGATGGAAATACAGTTCAGATCAACGGAAATTATGGTTTTAAAATCAAAGAAAAAGGATTTTTAAACGCTACTGTTGATGTAATGAAAAAAGACCACACCAACCGTCCTGCGAACCCGGACAAATACGATATTTACAGGGAACAGTTTGGTGATGCCGAAGCGAAAAATTTAAGCTTATTCTTAAACAGCTCCATTGCAACCGGAACTAATTCCGATTTCTATTTCTTCGGAGGAACAAGTTACAGGGATTCAGATGCTTATGCATTTACAAGAACTGCCGATAGTCCGCGTAACATTCCTGCAATCTATCCTGACGGTTTTAACCCGATCATCGGTACTAAAATCATGGACAACTCTTTATCTGCAGGATTCAGAACAACACTTGGCAAATGGAACATGGACATCAATAATACCTTTGGTATGAACAAGTTCATGTATGATATACACAATACTTTAAATGCTTCTCTGGAAGAAAACTCCCCTACCTCATTTGATGCGGGTGGCCACCAATTATTCCAAAATACAACGGGAGTTCATTTTACAAGAAATTTCGAGAATATTAAGAATGGCTTAAACGTCGCTTTCGGAACGGAATACAGAATTGAGAATTTCAAGATTTTCTCAGGAGAAGAAGCTTCGTATGCTTTATATGATGTAAATGGTGAAGTAGTAACGCCTGCAACTGATCCGGGTGATTATGTTTATGACGGAAACGGCGAACCAAGACCGGGCGGATCTCAGGGATTCCCAGGCTATAGCCCTGATAATGAAGTAGACAAATCAAGAGGTAATTTTGCAGCCTATATTGATACAGAATTAGATTTATCTGATGTAGTAACTATCGCTGCTGCTGCACGTTATGAAAACTACAGTGATTTCGGCAACACTTTTAACGTAAAATGGGCACAACGCTTTAAACTGACCGATGCTTCGGGAATCCGTTACTCGTTAAGTACTGGTTTCAGAGCTCCTTCACTGGCTCAGAAATATTATAACCTGAAGTTTACGGATTATATCAGTGGTGTTCCTTCTGAAACGTTATTAGCGAACAACGACAGTGAAATTACTGCAGCGTTTGGTGTAGATAAATTAAAACAGGAAAAAGCATTTAACGCGAGTTTAGGATATACCTACAAAAAAGGAAAATTCACGACTACTGTTGATGGTTACTTCGTAAGAGTTAAAGACCGTATCGTATTAACAGGACAGTTTGATGGAAGCAGTTTAGGCCTAAATGTTGCAAATGTTCAGTTCTTTGCTAATGCTATCTCAACTAAAACGGTTGGAGTGGATTTGGTTGTTGCTTACGAAACTTCTTTCGGAAACAATACTGTTGGAGCATCGCTTGTGGGTAACATCAACAAAATGTTCATCGGCAGCGTAAACGGAAATGAAGTTCTGAATACGGAAGAAGACAAAGAAACTCTGTTCGGAAGACGTGAGAAGTATTTCTTGTTAGCTTCGGCGCCGGAAAACAAATTCGGATTGAACTTAAACTATAATTACAATAAGAAATTCAACGCCAATGTAAGATTCACCCGTTTTGGCGAAGTGGAACTGATCGACTGGATGGACACTGTTGACCATTATGGTGCGAAAATCGTAACCGACGTGTCCTTAGGATACCAGTTCACGGAAAAAATCGGACTTACGATTGGTGCCAACAACCTGTTAAACGTATATCCTGATATTCAGGACACGGAAACTGAAACAGGAGGTAATTTTGATTCGGTTCAAATGGGTTCTAACGGAACATTCGGATTTGCCAGACTTTCTTTCAAATTCTAAAAAATAAAAATCCCGGGATATATTTCCCGGGATTTTTTTTTATTGGTAATGGTACAAGATGCCTTTATCGTAAACCGTCCATAAACTTGCTTTCTGGCTTGCCGCTTTTAAGGCATCATTGGTCCAGGTATTGCAGGTATAAAACAGGTTATAACTGCCTTTCGCTTCATAAAATGCATCGTTTTTTCCGTAGCTGTGTCCGGAAATCCATTCTACTTTATTTTCATTGTCCCGGTGGAAACTTTCGGAAATAAAACCTACCAGTTTTTGATAATTTTCTTTTGAAATGACAATCCGTTTACAGTTTTCATCTTCGGAAAGACTTCTGTAAAAAGTGGTATGAATTGCTGAAGTACTTAAGTTGAATGCGGCTTTAAATGCGGTACTTGCTTTTAAATCTGACCATTCCGGCGTGTTAAGATAAAATTCCTTATCTCCCCATCCAAAAGCTATATAGTTTGCAAGAGTATCATTTGCTTTTGTCTGATCAAATCGAATTTCATCGCGCCAATCTTTAATATCGTTTACAACAGGTACCGCAATATCAGTATGCACACCATTGGTACGTAAATAAATAATTATACCTTCTTCAGCTTTTGCCAAATCTGAATTAACTGAAATCCGGGAAATTCCCAATACGGAAAGGATGTACAGCAAAAGGAATGTTACGATACCTAAAAACGTCCAGGCAATAATCTTGAGGCTTTTCTTTAATGTTTTCATTTTGGTGATGATTTGGTAGTGTCCGAATATTTATCTCCTAACAACAATTTTCAAGCCAAAACACATCAAAAATTTAAAAATTTCTTACAATTTCTTTTATCTGATTATCCATTTCGGAATTGGAAATCCTATTATTCTCAGTATCAAAGTTTTCATCAAAAAGCGGCAACGAAAAAGTAGCTTTGATATCGGCACCATATCTTGGAAAAGCGTTTTCGGCGATCTCGAGTACGGTTGCTCCGCCCCTTTTGCCAGTCGAAGTTGCCATTAGCAGCATCGGTTTCTGCTGGAAAACCTTCACGCTGATTCGGGAAGCCCAGTCAAATATGTTTTTGAAAGCCGCTGAATAATTGCTGTTGTTTTCGGCCATGGAAAGCACAATCATATCGCCTTCCGCTATCTTATCCAGAAAGTCCTGGGCTAATTTAGGATGACCGATTTCCTTCTCCAGATCGACACTGAAAAGCGGCAATGCGAAATCATTCAGGTCCAAAACCTCAACCGTGGCGTTTTCGAATAAATGGGAAACATAAGTTGCCAGTTTTTTATTGATGGAATTTCGGCTGTTACTTCCTCCAAAGGCTATAATTTTCATAATTTTCAGTATTTGATTTTCCTTAAAAGTATTAAAAATTGGAACGCGGATAACACGGATTGGGCCGATTTAAACAGATTTAAAAAAAACTATGCGTTAGGCACAAAAAAAACTGCAAAATTACTTTTGCAGTTCTCTATTTTCTTTATTCTGTGTTCTATTTTCTTTAAACTATACGTTAAATCGGAAATGCATCACATCACCGTCCTTAACGATATATTCTTTTCCTTCTACTCTTAGTTTGCCGGCTTCTTTAACTTTCCCTTCCGAACCGAAGTTGGAGAAATCCTCAAAAGCGATAACTTCTGCACGGATAAACCCTTTTTCAAAATCGGTGTGGATTACTCCGGCTGCTTTTGGTGCAGTATCTCCAATTTTGATAGTCCACGCACGTACTTCTTTAACTCCGGCAGTGAAATACGTCTGTAAGTTCAATAATTTGTAAGCTGCACGAATCAAAACCGCTGAACCTGGCTCTGATAAGCCCATATCTTCCAGGAAAACCTGGCGCTCTTCGTATGTTTCCAATTCGGTAATATCTGCTTCGGCACCAACTGAAAGTACGATAACTTCAGCTTGCTCATCTTTTACCAATTCACGAACCTGATCTACATATTTATTTCCGTTAACCGCAGAAGCTTCATCAACATTACATACATACAATACCGGTTTCGATGTGATCAGCTGAAAATCTTCCATTAAATCCTCTTCATCCTGATTTTGAGGAATTACGGTACGAGCTGATTTCGCCTGCATTAACGCTTCACGGATTCGGTCTAAAAGCGCTTTTTCCGCCTGTGCTTCCTTGTTTCCTGTTTTTGCAGAACGATTTACTTTCTCGAGACGTTTGTCTATAGTTTCAAGGTCTTTCAGCTGTAATTCAATATCGATCGTTTCTTTATCGCGGATTGGGTTTACATTGCCGTCTACGTGAACGATATTATCATTGTCGAAACAACGCAACACGTGAATAATCGCGTTACATTCCCTGATATTTCCAAGGAATTGATTCCCCAAACCTTCTCCTTTACTCGCTCCTTTTACCAATCCGGCAATATCTACGATATCCACCGTAGCCATTTGCACACGTTCCGGTTTAACCAGTTCCTCCAATCTGTTGATTCTTGGATCTGGTACGTTTACCACACCGATATTTGGCTCGATCGTACAGAACGGAAAGTTCGCACTCTGCGCCTTGGCATTGGATAAACAATTGAATAAAGTCGATTTCCCTACGTTTGGCAATCCTACGATTCCTGCTTTCATTTTCTATAAGTTTAGTTGGCGCTTATTACCAACGATTTGCTGTTTATTTACATCCCAAAAATTCGGGCGTGCAAATATAGTGTATTATTCGCAAGAATAAAACCGGTTAAACCCCTATCAAGTGTGAAAAATGTAACTTTAAAGGAAAATTATATAATGACTTAGGATGTATAAGGGTCTAAATTTGTAAAATACTAACGATTAAATAATTAAATCATGAAAACTACGATTTTAGGTTTATTAGCAATAGTGTTTTCGGCAACCTGTTTTGCCCAGAATACAAACGTACAGCAGGAAGTAAAAACCACCACAACGACAATTAAAGATTCCGAGGGGACTAAAAAAGTTGTGAAGAAAGAAAAAACAAACGAGGTCCAAAATATCGAGTTGAAAGATGCGGAGTCCAAAAAACTAAACAAAGAGATGAAAGAAACTCCGGTTCAGGTAACACAAACAACCGAATTAACCGTTGATGGTGTGACCAGAACTATAGACGTTGACCGTTCTGCGTACTATTTAGGACCAAATAATACAAAATATCAGGTAGCAACCGATAAAACCGGTTATTCCGTTATAATTCCAAACACAAAAAGACCGGCGTTATTGAGAAGAACCACAAACGATAACTATATTTATGTGAGAGACGGAAAAATTTCAGTGGGTTATTTTGATAAAGACGGTAACCTGATTTTGGAATCTTATGACGAAAAAACAGATAAAATGTCGCTGGAGAAATATGTGATTATAAAAAACTAATCTCCAATAAAATAAAAAATCCCGGGTTTACCGGGATTTTTTATTTATTCGTTATGCAGGAAAGCCTGTCGGTTCAGTAATGTTTCTTCGTCTTCCACATGATTGTCATCCGGAACACAACAATCTACCGGGCAAACCGCAGCACATTGTGGCTCCTCGTGAAACCCTTTACATTCCGTACATTTTCCGGGAACGATATAATAAATATCATCCGAAATCGGGGTGTGTGGCGCCTCTGCATCTACTTCAGTCCCGTCCGGAAGAACGACTTTACCTCTTAAGGCAGTTCCGTCTTTATACCTCCAGTCATCAGCACCTTCATAAATTGCCGTATTCGGGCACTCCGGTTCACAGGCCCCGCAGTTTATACATTCGTCTGTTATAATGATTGCCATTTTCTTATAGTTTAAAAGTCTTAAAGCTTGAAAGTCTTAAAGTTTAAGAAGATACCACTTTCTTTTGACTTTGCGACTTTTGACATTCGACTTAATTATCCTTATTTTTGCACAAAATTACAATCAAAACCTTTCATAAACAAATTATATGAACCTCAATCAGAAAAAAGCCGCTTTTATCGCTTTAGGCCAGTTCTTAAGTCAGTTTTCACTGGACAATTCAGCGAAAAAAGAAGGCGTTTTACACAACGATTTGTTTTTCGGCAGGTTTACAGATCTGATTGAACTCTCGCAAAGCCATAACGGCTGGTTTACTCCGGAGCAGGTGCATTTTGCTATCAACTCCTGGGCAGAAGCATTAACAGAACACAATTTAAATGAATGGCTTTCCAAATACGATTTCTCCGGAATCCAGCCAAAAACTGTCGGATTGATTCTTGCCGGGAATATTCCGCTGGTAGGATTCCACGATTTTCTGTCCGTTTTGATTTCAGGCCATAAAGTATTGGTGAAAACGTCATCAAACGATCAGAAATTATTACCGTTTTTAGCCGAATACCTTATTGCCGTTGCACCGGAAATGGCTGAATATATCACTTTCACTGAAGGAAAACTGGAAAACTTCGATGCGGTTATTGCTACGGGAAGCAACAATACGGCGCGTTATTTCGAATACTATTTTAAAGATAAGCCAAGCATCATCCGTAAAAACAGAAATTCTGTAGCGATTTTGGACGGCAAGGAATCTAAAGAAGATTTAATTGCTTTAGGTGAGGATATTTTCCGTTATTTCGGATTGGGTTGCCGCAATGTTTCCAAACTTTTTGTTCCCAAAGGCTATGATTTCAAATTGTTTTTTGAAGCGATTTTTGCCTACGGTGATATTATCTATTATGAAAAATATGCCAATAATTACGATTATAACAAGGCTGTTTTCCTGATGAGCCAATTTCAGCTGCTTGATAATGAATTTTTAACACTTAAAGAAGATCCGGGGTATGCCTCGCCTATTACTTCCGTTTTTTATGAATTCTATGAGGATTTGGAGGCATTGACACTCCGATTAAAAAATGACGAGGAGCAACTACAGTGCGTGGTTTCCAATAAGTTAACCGAGAACAGCATCCCATTCGGGGAAACCCAAAAACCTAAATTATGGGACTATGCCGATAATGTGGACACCCTTGAATTTCTTAACAAAATATAGCCTTTAGTCCCCAAAATGGATTTAATTTTCCCTTTATTGTTATTTTATTTCTGAAATCGTTTCTTTTTTTGGAAATTTGCTTGCATTAAACACACAACATAATGCAACTAGAACACAAAGACAACATTAGTCCGGTTTTAAAAGACGGGATTAAAAATTACCTCATTGACATTGACGGTACAATCACGGAAGATGTTCCCAACGAACAACCCGAGAGAATGGCAACCTGCGAGCCTTTTGAAGACGCAAGGGAAACCATCAACAAATGGTTCGACGAAGGACATCAGATTTGCTTCTTCACCTCCAGAACCGAAGAACACCGCGAAGTAACCACAGAGTGGCTTAACAGACACGGATTTAAATTCCACAGTCTTTTATTTGGAAAACCACGCGGCGGAAACTACCATTGGATTGACAATCATTTGGTGAAAGCCACACGCTATACCGGCAAGTTTACCGATTTAGTTGAGAAAGAAGTAGTAATCCAGGTTTTTAAAGATTAAATGATGAAAAAACATAATTTCAGCGCAGGTCCGTGTATTTTACCACAGGAAGTTTTTGAAAAAGCAGCACAGGCGGTTTTAGATTTTAACGGCATGGGCTTATCTATTTTAGAAATTTCCCACCGTGATAAAGCCTTTGTAGCCGTTATGGAAGAAGCCCGCGCTTTGGCTTTGGAACTTTTGGGTCTAACAGGAAAAGGATACCAGGCATTATTTCTACAAGGCGGAGCAAGCATGGAGTTCTTAAGAATTCCATACAATTTAATGAAAACCGATGGCAAAGCAGCTTATTTAGATACAGGAACATGGGCGAGCGGCGCTATTAAAGAAGCGAAAGCTTTCGGTGAAACTATCGTAGTAGCTTCTTCAAAACCGGAGAATTACAATCATATCCCTAAAGAATATACTATTCCTGCAGATGCGGATTATTTCCACTGCACGAGCAACAATACCATTTTCGGAACCCAGATGAAAAGTTTCCCTGAAACTAATATTCCTGTAGTTTGTGATATGAGTTCTGATATCTTTTCCCGCACCTTGGATTTCACAAAATTTGATTTAATTTACGCTGGAGCTCAGAAAAACATGGGCCCGGCCGGAGTAACGCTAATCGTTGTCAAAGAAGAAATTCTCGGCAAAACCGGAAGAGCTATTCCAAATATCATGAATTACCAGCAGCATATTGAAAAAGAAAGTATGTACAACACGCCACCTGTTTTTGCGGTTTATACTTCTCTTCTGACAATGCAATGGCTGAAAAATCGTGGCGGAATCGCAGCGATCGAAAAAGCAAACGAAGCAAAAGCCCAATTGCTTTACAACGAAATTGACAGAAATCCATTATTCAAGGGAACTACAGTAAAAGAAGACCGTTCCAACATGAATGCCACCTTTCTATTAGAAAATGAAGCACACAAAGAAGTATTCGATTCAATGTGGAAAGCGGCCGGAGTTTCAGGAATCAACGGACATCGATCTGTTGGCGGTTATCGTGCTTCGATGTACAATGCCTTGCCAATTGAAAGCGTTAAGGTATTGGTCGATGTGATGAAAGAATTGGAGAGTACCGTTAATTCGCAGTCGCAGTCACAGTTTTCAGTGAAAGTACAGTAAAATAAATTATTCAAAAGATACATTTAAAAAATGAAAATATTAGCAAACGACGGACTTTCACAAAGCGGAGTTGAAGCTCTCGAACAGGCCGGATTTGAAGTTATTACAACCAAAGTCGCACAGGAACAGGTTGCCAATTTTATCAACAAACATGAAATTGATGTGATTTTAGTGCGCAGCGCCACTAAAGTACGCCAGGATATTATCGACAATTGCCCGTCTTTAAAAATTATCGGTCGCGGTGGTGTTGGGATGGACAATATAGACGTTACTTATGCCCGAGAAAAGGGAATACACGTAATCAACACTCCTGCTTCGTCTTCAGAATCGGTGGCGGAACTTGTTTTTGCGCATTTGTTCTCAGGCGTACGTTTCCTGCATGACGCGAACCGAAATATGCCGCTGGATGGCGATTCACAATTCAATTCACTGAAAAAAGCCTATTCAAACGGGATCGAACTTCGTGGAAAAACAATCGGGATTATCGGTTTCGGGCGTATTGGCCGTGAAGTAGCGCGAATTGCCCTTGGATTGGGAATGAAAGTTATTGCTTCCGATATGTATGTAGACGAAGTTACCATTAAAGTAGATTTTTATAACGATCAGTTCATCAACGTGGATATCTTAACCGAACCAATGGAGGATATCTTGAAACACTCAGATTTTATTACACTTCATGTTCCGGCACAGGATACTTATATTATCGGCAGGGAAGAAATCAAGATGATGAAAGATGGCGTTGGAATTATCAATTGCGCCCGTGGTGGTGTGATTGATGAAGTAGCGCTTGTTGCGGCTTTAGATGAAGGAAAAGTGCTTTTTGCAGGCTTGGACGTTTTTGAAGAAGAGCCTACACCAGCCGTTCAGGTGCTTATGAATCCGAAAATCTCGATGACGCCACATATCGGTGCTGCAACATTAGAAGCACAAGATCGTATCGGAACCGAATTAGCGGATCAGATTATAAGCCTTCTAAAAGTTGAAAAAATATAATTCCGATTTGATATTCAAATAATTATGTAAAAAAGCCAGACAGCAATTGTTTGGCTTTTTTGTTAAATTCAATTTTCATTCCGCCGACTTTTAGTAACTTTATAAGAAAATTCACGGAGATGAAAAATTTGGTATACATAGTGACAATCGTGTTCATTTCGATACTTTTCGGATGCAAATCTTCTACAAAACCGGTAAGTCAAAATACGGAAACCAATCAGAAGTTTAGTGATACCGTCCGCATAGCCAATGATGATACGGGTTATGAAATAATCATTATCGACGGAGGTTTTAATCCCTGGTTACATTCAACGGCAAGACCACGTGGATTTTATACTCAAAGCCATTTGGAAAGCAGAAATATCCCTTGGGTTATAGAATGGAACAACAGAGCCCGTTCTCCCAGAAGCAGTCGCGACGTTCAGCTTTTCCCAATGCAGATTGATTACCAAAACGGTACGGATTATGGTTATGAAGTAAATTATATGCTCTATAATTATCTGGTTTATTTCCAATTGCAGAATAATATTCGTCTTGGAGGTTTTGCTCCTCGCCCATAATTTGTATTTTTGAGCATATTTCAGAAAAATGTCGAATTTAAAACAGCGTTGGGGTATTACAAGCAATTGGCAAATGGCCATCATTTTTGTCGTTTTTGCCATTACCGGAACTACTGCTTCCTATCTTTCAAAACCAATATTGGCCTGGTTAGGAATAACCAAAGATAACCTGCATCCTGTTTTATACTGGACGCTTTACATTCTGATTATTCTTCCGGTTTATAAAGTGCTTCTGGTACTTATCGGAACTATCTTCGGGCAGCATGCTTTTTTTAAGAATTTTGTCTTCAAAATGCTGAGAGGAATGCGACTTGGGTTTGTCGCGGATTTATTCGGCAATAAAAAAGGAGCCTAATACAGTTAGCAGTTTTCAGTAAACAGTAATCATAAATTACTTTCCTGAATTATTGTTTTCCCTTTTTAATTATATAAGTATAAATCCACGTGAGGGTGAAGGTTGGAATAAAATCCATCACTCCCGGAAGCAATTCTTCAATAAAAACGAAAATTCCACCTACGGTTCCTGTGGTTCCCTTATACATTCGCGATAGTAAAAAACCGGCAATAGGAGCCCAAACCACATCTGTGATTTCGGCAAATAATGGGACTCCATAGGAAGCATATCCGATTAAATCAAAAATGATCCCTAAAATTAGGTGTTTCTTGCGATTATCCGTTTTTGTTACTACTTGTGCTTCAGCCATGTTATTATTATTTTTACAGAAATAGCGCAAATCCGATGCCAAATTTTATTTCAGCTTCGATTTGTAGTTCTTTTTTAGTTTATCCAGTTTCGGACTGATAACCGCCATACAGTACCCCTGGCTTTTATTACGGTTGTAATAATTCTGATGATAATCCTCTGCCGGGTAAAAAACAGTGGCTTTAGAAGTTTTAGTTACCACTTTCTTCCCGTAAATATTCTGGGTATTTAACAGATTAATAAAATTCTCAGCCGCTTTTTGCTGGGCATCGCTGTGATAGAAGATTTCGCTTCGGTATTGCGTTCCTATATCTGCACCCTGTCTGTTTAGAGTCGTGGGATCGTGCGTTGCAAAAAAGACTTCAAGAATATCTTCATAGCTAATCTCTTTAGGATCAAACGTAATCTCAATGGCTTCGGCATGACCGGAATAACCCGAACACACTTCCTCATAAGTAGGATTCTTTGTTTTTCCGCCGATATAACCGGAAACGACTTTCTTCACGCCTTTTAATTCCAGAAACAAGGCTTCCGTACACCAAAAACAGCCTCCGGCAACCGTTGCCACTTCCAATCCTTTCTGCTCGCTCATAATTTTATTTTCTTGATTCTTCTCTACCGATAAACTTCGCTCTTTCGACTGGCACGCTACCGTCGAAAATGCCATTAAAAATACAAAAATTGCTTTCATGCTCTTTTCTTTTTATCAAATTTAGCCAATTCCAAAACGGAATGCGGCTAGTTAACGAAACTTTATAATACTATACGGGATAATGCTTTACATGGATTTCATTTTACCCGAAATTCTTTGTTTCTTTGTAGAAATTCATAGGAAATGATTCAGGCAAAAAACATCCATAAATACTTCGATAAGTTACACGTACTCAAAGGCGTAAACCTTCATATCCAAAAAGGGGAAATTGTTTCTATTGTGGGTGCTTCCGGTGCAGGGAAAACTACTTTGTTGCAGATTATGGGTACTCTGGACAAACCATCTTCACCTAAAAAGGAAATGGAATTGGTTATTAACGGCCAGAATGTTTTGAAGATGAATGATAAAGCGATGTCAAGATTCCGAAACCTGGAATTAGGCTTTATTTTCCAGTTTCATCAGTTATTGCCTGAATTTACGGCATTGGAGAATGTTTGCATTCCAGCTTTCATCGCAGGCAAAGACAAAAAAGCAACAGAAGACGAAGCAAAAAAATTGCTCGATTATTTAGGATTATCGCATCGTTATGACCACAAACCCGGAGAACTTTCGGGTGGAGAACAACAACGAGTGGCAGTGGCAAGAGCGCTGATCAACAAGCCTGCGGTTATTTTTGCCGATGAGCCGTCGGGTAATTTAGACACCCATTCAGCGGAAAACCTGCACCAGTTGTTTTTCAAATTGCGTGATGAGTTTGGGCAGACCTTCGTAATCGTAACCCATAATGAAGAATTAGCTAATATGGCTGACAGAAAGCTGATTATGGTCGACGGCGATATCCGAAATGAAGAAGTTAAAAGCTAAATGAACTTTTCCGAACTCAAGTCCTTCCTCGACGAAAAGGTCGAATTATACAACAATCCGAATTTTATCGAAAGTGATCCGGTTCAGATTCCACATCTATTTACCCAGAAAGAAGACATTGAGATTGCCGGTTTCCTCGCCGCAACTATAGCCTGGGGAAATCGCAAAATGATTAACCGCAATGCACAAAAAATGATGGACCTGATGGGAAATTCACCCTATGATTTCATTATGTCGCATTCGGAAACTGATTTGGAATGCCTTTCTACTTTTGTCCACAGAACCTTTAACGGTCAGGATTTTATCGGTTTTATTAAAAGTCTGCAGCACATTTATCTGCAGCATAAAGGACTCGAAGCCGTATTTTCCAAAAATCAGGAAGCAACTTCAATGCAAAAAAGCATTTCCGAGTTCAAGAAAATCTTCTTTGAGGTCAATTCATTAGTGCGCACTCAAAAACACATTTCCGATCCCATGAGCGGTTCGGCAGCAAAACGTATCAACATGTATTTGCGCTGGATGTGCCGTCAGGACAATAAGGGTGTGGATTTAGGGATTTGGAAAAGCATTTCGCCTGCCATTCTCTCCTGCCCGCTTGATGTACATTCCGGAAATGTGGCCCGAAAACTCGAATTGCTTACGCGAAAGCAAAACGACGGGAAAGCACTTTTGGAATTGGACACCAATCTTCGACTACTTGACGCCTCAGATCCCGTAAAATATGACTTCGCGTTATTTGGACTTGGTGTTTTTGAAGGATTTTAAGTACTCAGTCAAAAATTCTAATCTTTTCCTCAAACTTGGTTTTGGTTTCTCCTTTTTTAAAATTTTATGCATCACTAAAAATGGTTAGAAGAAAATCACTACAAATGGTGATTGTCAGATAATTATCTTTACAATACATTTACTCCCGTCAAATATGACTTCGCGTGCTTTGGACTTGGTGTTTTTGAAAGATTCTGATAAAAATCATCGTTTGATTGAGTATTTTACAACATTATACCTATATTTGCTCGAAATTTGTTTTTTTTATTGCATTTATCCCAAATCTGTTATATAAAACCTAAAACAAACCTGATACTGTGATAAATTTATGTTTAACATGTTGTTCTTTTTCAGAAATCTGAATGAAACACTACTTCCCAAAATAGGGAATCTGAACTCTAATTCCTTTTTATTTTATTTTAACAGCCTTAATCTTACGCCTTTAGAGAAAATTTTCACGGCGCAGTTTTTCTACACTTTTTTAAAATTTATTGTAATCCCGGTTTTCCTGCTACTCATTTTCATCGTAGTTTTTTTCCTGATTATTAACCGTTTTAAATCCGAAAAATTAGTATCAAAAAAGAAAAAAATAGATGCGTCCCTCAACGATTTCCTAACCGAAATTATCTTTTCAAATTACGGAGCCAAAGAAATAAAAAGTAAGATTGCCCAGTTCAAAAAGACAATTCCCTATCAGGAAAAATGGTGCCGTTATTTAATATTGAATAAAATAATCCATCTGAAACAGAATATCAACGATCTGGATCAGAATCAGCTTTTATTGATTTATAAATATTTCGGGCTTCAGGCTTTTAGCCGAAAATTACTCCGTCACCGAAAATGGTATTTCAAATCCTTAGGAATTTACCACTACCAGATATTGGATTATAAAATCAAGAAGGGTTCTATGAAACCGTTCCTGAAAAGCAAAAACAAATACCTGCGTTCCAATGCATTAATCGCTACAATCGCATTGTCTGACGAAAAATTTGGTGTTCTGGATAATTACACTGAAAAAATATCAAGAGCGGACGAGCTTAAAATCCTGGATATCATTTATCATAAGAAATCAAAACTACCCAAAAACATCACGCATTGGCTGACCCATGAGAATAATTCCATCGTTATCCTCGCATTGAAATTAATGATCCGCTATAAAAAGAACCTGACGCTTTCGCAAATCAACAATCTTTTGCTTAATGCTGATGATTTAGTGCGAAAAGAAACACTTCTGGCGATTCGGGAAGTAGCGATGTCTGAGGCTAATGAAATCTTAATTGCTCATTACGATAAAGAAACCAACAAACGAAACAAGATTTCCTGCCTAAAAACATTAGGCGTAATCGGGAACGAGAAAACCAAGTCATTTGCTTCGCAGATTTTAAGCCGCGAAAACGATTTGGAAATCAAATTTGAAATTGTAAGCTGCATCAATAAATTAGACAAAGCTTTCTTTGATAATCATGTAAGTGAGGATGAAAACGAAAATAACATTATCAGTAAAATAGTATTACATGTTACTAATCCTTACCTGAATTGAAAACGCTGGAACTTTTTATAAAAGACTACGAAATTTTCGCTGCTTATTATTCCATAAGCTATGTCACCCTTTATTTGCTTTTGGCGATACTTTCCTATCTCGCCATTAAAAAATATTACAATTCAAAATACTATCTGCACAAGAACGTGCTGGTGAAATCGAATCATACTTTGGGCGTGTCCATTATTGCTCCGGCGTATAATGAGTCGGCCACCATAGTATACAATGTAAAATCACTGCTGTCACAGGAATATCCTAAATTTGAGGTAATCATCATCAATGACGGGAGCACCGATAATTCTTTAGAACTGCTTATCGCTGAATTCAGCTTAGTAAAAGTCGATTTCTTTTATCGGGAAAAAATCAAAACCCAACCGGTAAAAGGGCATTACCGCTCGACCAATCCAATCTATTCCAAATTACTTGTAGTTGATAAATACAACGGAAAAAGCAAGGCAGATGCTTCAAACGCGGGTATCAATTCGGCTAAATATTCCCTTTTCTTATGTACCGATGTGGATTGCATTTTACGAAAAGATACCGTAGCCATGTTAGTGAAACCCTTTATTGAAAACACCGAAAAAGTCATCGCTACCGGAGCCACGATACGAACCTCAAACTCCTGTGAATTTAAAGACGGTGAATTGTTCAAATCGCATTATCCGGATAATTTCTTTGCACGTTTTCAGGAATTGGAATACATCCGGGCTTTTATTTTCGGAAGAATGGCCTGGAGTAAAATGAACAGCCTTTTATTAGTTTCCGGCGGATTAGGGATGTTCGACAAGGAAACCGTAATCGAAGTAGGCGGCTATTGGCATAAATCACTTGGGGAAGACATTGAGTTAATCACACGCATGCGAAAACTGATGCACGAGAGAAAACAAAAATTTTTAATCAAGTATATTCCCGAAACGCTTTGCTGGACAGAAGTTCCAGGTACTATGGAATTATTCATGAAACAGAGAACGCGATGGGCACGAGGCCTTATACAAACCCTGTCGCTGCATAAAAAAATATTCTTCAATCCAAAATATGGCAAAACCGGAATGCTTGCTTTTCCTTATTTTGTTTTGTTTGAATTTGCGGTCCCCGTATTAGAATTACTGGGATTAATCGTATTGCTGCTTGATTTTCTGTTTTTTGATATTAATTACGATTTCTTATTGATCGTCAGTGTTTTCATTTATCTGTTTTACACGACAATAACACTGATATCGGTTCTTTTAGATCAGTTGATCTACCAGCACTATTCCAATATAAAAGAGATGCTGACACTAATGCTGATGATATTTTTAGAGCCTTTCATTTATCATCCTTTAAATGTCTATGCCTCACTGAAAGGGTATAGTAATTTCATAAGAAAAAAGGAACAGAAATGGGGAACAATGCCCCGTAAAGGATTCACTAATTCAATGCAACCGCTGTGAAAAAAATAGTATTTTTATTCATTTTAACTGTATCATTCGTCCTTACTTCACAGGCGCAAAAAATCGACACCGACAGTCTTTTAGTTCAGGCACTGCATCAGCTGAACAAAGAGAAGAACTACTCCAAAGCCATTGAGCTATCGCATTTGGGTATCAAAAACGCTCCGGATTATTTAGATTTCCATTTGCTTTTGGGAAGAGCACATTGGCTGACACAAAAAAAAGACAGTGCACGGTATTATTTCAACCATGTGATTGCGAAAAACCCGAAATACAAAGAAGCTTTCAGTTATCTGTCAAAATTGGAAATTGAAGAGAAAAACGGTGCCGCCGCAGTTGCCGTTGCAGAAAAAGCTATTACTTTTTATCCGGAAGAGAAAGAATTTTATCTGCTAAAATTGGACGCCATCAGCCTGGAAAACGATGATGAAAAAACAATAGCATATTTAAACGTTTCATCCGAAAAATTCCCTGACGACAAAAATCTTCAAAATCAGTTAACCGAATTAAAGCAGAAAACCTCCTCAGACCGAATCGGAATAAATTACAATTATACTACCTTTAGCAGAGAAGGCGTTGGACCCTGGCACTTAGTCGGACTCCAATATATTCGCGAACGAAAAGAACTGACACTTATCGGACGGGTAAATTTTGCCGACCGACGTTCTTTTGGTGAAAGCATCAACTCCGGATTTCAATACGAACTGGAAACGTATATAGCCCACAATAAGAAAAGCTATTCATTTATCACCATTGCCATAAGCGACGAAACCGTATTTCCCAAACTGCGTCTCGCCTATTCCTTTTTCCACACGCTCGGCAAAGGTTGGGAAGGAGATTTAGGAATCCGATACACAAAAACTGATGATAATGAAGCTTATGCAGGCGTTCTCGGCATTGGGAAATATATTGGCTCGTATTGGCTGAATTTCAAATCCTATTTACAATGGGATGACGATAAAATCTATCCCGCTTTTACGGCTACAGCCCGTTATTATTTTGATACGAAATACGATTATGCCACGGTACTTATGGGCTACGGTACTTCTCCGGACGAAAGAGTTACACTGGGTCAGTTCCAGCAAAGGATCTCATTGAATTCCTATAGAATTGGCGCAGGCTATTATCATCTTTTCGGGAAACATTATTGCAGTGGCATACAAGGGGTTTATAACCGACAGGAATATATGTCCGATAATTTCCAAAACGAATTTGATTTATTTCTAACTATACAATACAAATTTTAACTACCAAAACAACCAATGAAAAAAATCTTAATTATTGAGGATGACAGGATTATCATCAATATTCTGCAATTTCTTCTGAAAAAAGAAGGATTCGAAACTCACATTGCCAAAGACGGCATCGAAGGCATTGAAAAAATAGTGTCAATTCAGCCCGATCTAATTATTTCGGATATCATGATGCCTTATAAATCGGGCTTGGAAATTACGCTTTTCGCAAAAAGCAATTACCCCAACATCCCTATTATAATGGTTTCAGCATTAGGCAAAGAAGATCAAACCGTTACGGAAGTCTTCAATTTAGGTGTTGACGAATTTGTCGCCAAACCTTTCGACCCGATCGAATTAGTAAAAAAAGTAAATCATTTATTGCAGGCGAATTTGGTATAAAACTACTTTTCAATTTTACAAAAACCGTATTCTAAAAACGCATTTCATGGTTTAGTCTCCTGATAACCATAAGGTGTAAGCATTGATAATGCCCCAGAAATCGTATCTTTGCACAAAATATACGTTTTATGAATACTTTTGAGCAGTTCAATTTACCAAAATCCTTACAGAAAGCCATTGACGATTTGGGCTTAACAACCCCTACTCCCATTCAGGTGAGATCTTTTCCGGTAATCATGTCGGGACGCGATGTTATGGGAATTGCACAAACCGGTACCGGTAAAACGTATGCCTATTTACTGCCCATTTTAAAACAATGGAAATTCACCCCCACACATACACCGAAAGTTGTGATCATCGTACCAACGCGTGAATTAGTAGTTCAGGTTGCCGAAGAAGTAGAAAAACTTACGAGATATATGTCGGTCCGGGTTTTAGGAATTTACGGAGGTGTGAACATCAATACACAAAAAACATCTGTTTATCAAGGTGTTGATGTTTTGGTAGGAACTCCGGGACGTATGATGGATTTAGCTTTGGATAACGTGGTACGTTTTGACGAAATGCAGAAGTTAGTCATCGACGAGTTTGATGAAATCCTGAATTTAGGTTTCCGATTCCAAATTACTTCGATCCTTTCCATGATGAGGCCAAAACGTCAGAACATCCTGTTTTCAGCGACCATGACGGATGAAGTTGATGAGCTTTTGGACGAATATTTCGATTTCCCTGAAGAAGTTTCCCTGGCACAATCCGGAACTCCATTGGAGAAAATTCAGCAGTTTGCTTATCACGTTCCCAATTTCCTTACGAAAGTAAACTTGCTTAAAGAACTTTTACAGGATGAAACTTTGGAACGCATATTAATATTCATAAACAATAAACGCGTTGCCGATATCTTAATGGACTATCTTGAAGAAGATTTCCCCGGGCAATTTGGGGTAATCCATTCGAATAAATCGCAAAATTACCGTTTGAATACGATGGCCAGTTTCCAGGAAGGTGAAATTCGCGGTATCGTAACAACCGATATTATGGCGCGTGGTTTGGATATTTCCGATATTACGCACGTCATCAACATGCAGTTTTCCGAAGTTCCGGAACAATATATTCACAGAATTGGCCGTACAGGTCGTGCCGATAAAGGAGGTACCGCCATAAGTTTGATCGCCCCTACAGAAGAAGAATTCCAGGTAGAAGCTGAACTTTTAATGGAAAAAGAGCTGGAACTATTGCCTCTTCCCGAAGGTTTGAAAATCGAAGAAAAGCGTTTGGAGTTTGAAAAAGACAAGAAAAAGGTCAAATTCCTGATGAAGAAAGTCAAGCTGGAAGGCGGCGCTGCATTTCATGAGAAATCGGCTAAAAACAAACAGGTAAATCTTGGTGGTCCGGGCAAAACGAAACCAAGAAAAACAAAACCGACCAACCGTGCCGTGGAAAGAACCCGTGCGGCGAAAAGAAAGAAAAAATAGATTGCAGTATACAGTGAACAGAAGGCAGAAAAAACTGCTGTCTGAAATCTGAAATCTGCTAACTAATCACTATTTTTGACAAACTTTTAAAAGATGCAATTCAAACATCCCGAAATTCTGTATTTCCTTTTTCTATTGGTGATACCAATTTTGGTGCATTTGTTTCAGTTACGACGCTTTAAGAAGGAGTTTTTCACCAATGTACGCTTCCTGAAAGAAGTCAGCATTCAAACCCGAAAGAGTTCCCAACTCAAGAAATGGCTGCTGCTGCTTACCCGTTTATTTTTATTGGCTTGTTTGATTTTTGCTTTTGCACAGCCTTTTTTCAAGGCAAAAGACAGCGAAAGTTCCGGAAACGAGATGGTGATTATCCTTGACAATTCCTTTTCCATGCAGGCAAAAGGCAGTAAAGGGGAATTATTGAAACGCTCCGTTCAGGATTTGCTTGAAAATACTCCCGGTGATCAGCGTTTTTCATTAGTTACCAATACTGAAACTTTTTGGGATACCGATATTAAATCTATTCAGCGGGAACTTCAGAACCTTCAATACAGTTCCTCTCCCTTTCAATTGGACTTTTTGCTGACAAAGATCGAAGCCAAAAAACGTAATATTCCACTGGACATCGTTGTCATTACGGATGCGATAGGCGCCAATCAGAAAAACATTCAGAAATTATCCGAAAGAAAATCGGTCTATGCCCTGATTCCAAAAGCTGAGAACAAGAAGAACGCCAGTATTGATAACGTTGCTATCAGTCAGCATCTCGACAATTTTTATGAAATTAAAGTCGACGTTTCACTTTATGGAGAAGCAGAAAACGAGATTCCAATGTCGGTTTTCGACGGGAAAAATCTTGTCGCTAAAACCGTTATTCAGCCGGAAAGCAATAAAAAATCCGTAACATTTACATTGCCTAAAAAGGATTTTCACGGTTATGTTTCCATTGAAGATAATAGTTTAGCTTACGACAACACTTATTATTTCAGCATTTCCAAACCTGAAAAATCGAATGTGACTGTCGTCGGCGAAAGCCAGAAAAACAATTTCCTTTCCCGAATTTATACTTCGGATGAATTTAATTTCACGAATTCCGAACTGACTACGCTTAACTATAATGCTCTTGGCGAACAGGATGCAGTGGTTTTGAACGAATTAAAAGATATTCCGCAGGCCTTGGGCACAACTTTGAAAGATTTCTACGGAAAAGGCGGTAATATAGTTGTCATTCCGTCTGCTGAAACATCTTCGCAAAACTTAAATACCTTCCTCGCAAATTTCAGCGGATTGAAAGCCGGATCGCTTCAAACACAGGAAAAACAAATCATTAAAATTGCTTTCAGCCATCCCCTATATCAAACCGTATTTGAAAAGAAGACCGATAATTTTCAATATCCGAAGGTTAATTCGGCATTCTCTTTCAGTGGAAATGCTTCGCCTATTTTAAGCTACGCGGATCAGGCATTTTTCTTGGGCTCGATCACTAATAAACTTGGAAACCTGTATCTTTTTTCGGCACCGATAAACAAAACCAACAGTAATTTCCAGAATTCTCCCCTTATTGTACCGACGTTTTACAACATGGCACAAAACAATCAGAAAACGGGGATTTCTGCTTTCACCATCGGAGAAAATCAAAACCTGATTCTGGATGTTTTACTTTCCAAAGATGAAGTGGTGACTGTTGCTAACGAGCAGTCTGATTTTATTCCGATGCAACAGATCCTTAACAACAAAATCAAGCTTTCTTTTGGCGATTATCCAGATCAGTCGGGAAATTTCGCTGTATTGAAAAACAAGGAAAATTTAAAGAACATCAGTTTTAACCATGCAAGAACCGAAAGCGATCTGAGCCTGGCAAACGATAATTTATTTGATAATTTTACTTCCGCGAATTCGGTTTCCACTGTGTTTGATGATATTCATTCGGCGCGTACCGGAAACGAAATCTGGAAATATTTTATAATCGCAACACTACTATTTTTACTACTTGAACTACTGATCCAAAAATTCGTAAAATGAACGTAATTTTAAAAAACACAACCATCATCGATAAGGAAAGTCCGTTTCACAATCAGAAAGCAGACATTTTAATCATTGACGGCATTATAAAAACTATTGGACAAAATCTTTCCAACGACGACAATCTGAAGGTTGTTGAATTGGAAAATTTGCATGTATCCCAAGGCTGGTTTGACTCTTCAGTTTCTTTTGGAGAACCGGGCTTTGAAGACCGTGAAACAATTGCAAACGGACTAAATACGGCAGCAAAAAGCGGATTTACTAATATAGCTTTACAACCAAATTCCCTTCCGGTAATCGACAATCAGTCGCAAGTGAGTTTTGTGCTGAATAAAGGAAACGGTTTTGCAACTCAAATCCATCCGATCGGAGCTTTTACCAAAAACAGCGAAGGCACCGATTTAGCCGAAATGTTTGATATGAAAAATGCAGGAGCTATTGCTTTTGGGGATTATAATAAGAATGCTGAAAATGCAAATCTGCTGAAAATCGGATTGCAATATGTACAGGATTTTGACGGATTGCTTATAGCTTATTGCCAGGATAAAACGGTAAAAGGAAGCGGAGTAGTTCACGAAGGACTTGTTAGCACGCGTATGGGTTTGAAAGGCATTCCTGCACTAGCGGAAGAGCTGGAAATCTCCAGAAACCTCTTTTTATTGGAATATACAGGCGGGAAATTACATATCCCGACGATTTCCTCAGCAAAATCGGTGGATTTGATTAAATCTGCGAAAGCTAAAGGATTAAATGTAACGTGTAGTGTAGCGGTTCATAATCTTGTTCTGACTGATGAAGTCTTAACCGGTTTTGATACCCGTTTCAAAGTAACACCGCCGTTACGAGATGAAAACCACAGAAAAGCCTTAATTGAAGGTGTTTTGGACGGTACCATTGATATGATTACGTCTGATCATAATCCGCTGGATATTGAGCATAAGAAAATGGAATTCGATCTGGCCAAAAATGGAACTATTGGTTTGGAAAGCGCATTTGGAGCCTTGCAGACAGTTTTACCTCTGGAAGTAATCATTGAAAAATTAACGTCCGGAAAAACTGTTTTCAGAATAGAAAAACAAGGGATTAAAGAAGGAAACAAAGCGTCACTTTCTTTATTCACTACCGACGGAAACTGGGAATTCAGTAAGGAAAACATCCTCTCAAAATCTAAGAACTCAGCATTTTTGGGTCAGAAGATGAAAGGACAAGCCTATGGCATCTACAATAACAAACAATTGATCTTAAAATAATTTTTAATGGAAAACAATTCAGTGCAGGAAGGCAAAACAATGGCTATCATAAGCTATATTACCATAATAGGCAGTATCATCACAATATTTATGAACATGGAGCCTAAGAACACATATGCCGGTTTTCATATCCGTCAGGCGTTCGGAATCAATCTTACTTTCTACATTTTAGCTTATTTTATTGGGTATTTCGACAGTTGGATGATTTCGTCAGCGTTTTACCTCTTCATATTTATTCTTTGGGTTTACGGTTTTATAGCCGCGATTCAGGGAGAGATGAAAGTTGTTCCTTTATTGGGCGAACAATTTCAGAAATGGTTTAAAAATTTAACTGCATGAGTTTATCCCTATACTATCTCGTTAGAGCACCAAAAATAATCAAGGAGAAAAATCCGTTACTGTTACTGCTTCATGGCTATGGCAGTAATGAAGAAGATTTATTTTCTTTCGCACAGGAATTGCCGGACGATTATTTCGTGATTTCGGCTCGCGCGCCCTATCAGCTTCCGCCATACGGACATGCCTGGTATGCTATTCACTTTGATGCCGATGAAAATAAATTTTCCGATAATGATGAGGCAAAAGACTCCCGCGATTTAATCGTTGGTTTCATTGATGAATTACTTGAAAAATACCCGATTGATGCTTCTGACGTTACCTTAATTGGCTTCAGTCAGGGTGCTATTCTGAGTTATTCGGTGGCGCTTTCTTTTCCTCAAAAAGTACAGCGTGTAGCGGCATTAAGCGGTTATCTGAATCCGGATATTTTAGATGAAAACTTCCGAAAAAATAACCTTTCCGGTTTGAAGTTCTTTATTTCCCACGGAACTGTAGATCAGGTTATACCTGTAGATTGGGCCCGAAAAGCTCCTGAATTTTTAAAGGAATTTGGCGTCGGCGTAGTTTACAAAGAATATCCTGTAGGTCATGGCGTAGCGCCTCAGAATTTCTATGATATGAAAAATTGGATTGAACAATAAATAAAAAAATCCCGATAAATCGGGATTTTTTTATTCGCCGACATCACTGCCGGTTATCTTTTTTTCAACGGTTACTGCTGATGTATACTGGATTTCTCCGCTTTTTTTGAGTACGTAACCCTTCCAGGCTTCCAAGACCCATTCGTGATTTACATAGGGCTTCTCTTCACTTTCCCGTTTTAGCAGGACCGATTGTTTTGCATTCGGCAAAAACAATTCCGCTACGGATTTGTCCTGCCCGAAAACTACGTAAGCATTTAAAGTTGCCTGTTCGTTATCTTCTTCCTCAGCTTCTTCCTGATTTTCATACGGCGCTAAACGATAGCCTTCCTCAAAAACCCGGATACAGGCTTTTCTGGTTTGCGACCACATATAACCCGCCGAGGTCACACAACCTTTGTCATCTTTATCTGTTCCCAAAACCACAGGCTTTTGATCTAAGATTGTTTGATTATCTTCAGAATGATCCTTGAAGATAACATCGCATGAGGAAAGCATAAAAGCTGACAAAAGGATGTAGAAAGCTATTTTCATGTGGTGGTGGCTTAAGTCGAAGCACTAAATTAATAATAATTTATTGGATTGGCTGCCTTTTCGGATGCAAAATTGTTTCTATCGTTTCGAAATCGGTTGGCTTGTTTTCGTTTACAAAATATTTGATTAAAATTTCACCACGCATACTACCGCAATAAACATCGGCAATAATCCAGCGATGATTTAAAAGTTTAATTTTGTTGATAATAAACTTCTGTCCGTCAATCGGATCGTAAGGGACCAACGGATTTCCATTCGGCTTTTCGTTTAATGACAATAATTCATTAGTTATTTTTTCCTTTAACTCAGGAATACTGTAATTTTCCAGATAATTAATCGATTCATCATTCATTTCC
>NZ_CAMLMK010000019.1 GCF_946481155.1 uncultured Flavobacterium sp. | reverse complement strand
ATATGCGATTACTATTTCTATCACTTCTGCTTTCAGGATTTTTCTCCTTCGCTCAGGATAAGTACCAATCCCCGGTTCCTGATCCCAATCCCATTAAAGTTTACGAAAGTCAGGGCGTCAAAGTGAAATCCTTTGATTTTAAATCCATTGAGCCATACCTTCATAAAAGCAACGACACTACGTACGTTATTAATTTTTGGGCGACCTGGTGCTTGCCCTGCGTGAAAGAATTACCTCATTTTGAACAGCTCAATCAATCTTACAGCGGAAAAAAAGTCAAAGTGCTACTGGTCAGTATAGATATGCCGAATAAAGTGGAAACCAGTCTGATATCCTTTATAAAGAAAAAAAATATCAGAAGCGAAATCCTGCATTTAGACGATCCCGATGCCAATGCCTGGATTGATAAAATCGACAAAAACTGGAGTGGCGCAATTCCGGCAACGTTAATTTACAATACTAACAACCGGGCGTTTTATGAACGTTCATTTACATATACCGAACTTGAAAACGAATTATTAAAAATCATCAACAAATAAAAATTATGAAAACAGTTAAATTATCCGCATTGCTAATTCTCTTTAGTGTAATTAGCGCTTTTACTTTGGTAAAGTCAGATTCAGGCTATCAGATTGGCGATATCGCTTCCGATTTCAGCTTAAAGAATGTCAATGGCAAGAAAGTTTCCCTTAGCGATTTCAAGGATGCCAAAGGTTTTATTGTCGTATTTACCTGTAACCATTGTCCGTATGCAAAAGCATATGAAGACAGGGTAATTGCTTTGGACAAAAAATACAAAGGCTTAGGGTATCCGGTAATTGCAATCAATCCGAACAATCCTGAAGTACAGCCGGCCGATAGTTATGATCTGATGAAAGAACGCGCAAAGGAAAAAGGATTTACATTCCCTTATTTGTTTGATGAAGGACAAAAAGTGTATCCGGTATTTGGTGCCACAAAAACACCTCACGTGTATGTGCTTCAAAAAACAAAAGCCGGAAATCAGGTGAAATATATCGGAGCTATCGATGATAATTATGGAGATGAGGCTGCTGTGAAAACCAAATATGTAGAAAATGCGGTAGATGCTTTATTAAAAAATCAGGATGTTCCGGTGAAAATTACAAAAGCTATTGGATGTTCCATCAAAGCATAGTATTTTTGAAAAAAAATTAAAGAATGAATATTTCTCAGGAACAATGGTGGACAGAAGTGCAATCTGACGAAAACGCAGTTATTCTGGACGTAAGAACCGAACAGGAATGGAACGACGGAATCATTCCCGGCGCACTGAATATCGATATTTACAAAGGTCAGGGTTTCATCTATCAGGTGGAAGAACTGGATAAGTCGAAAAACTATTACATCTATTGCCGTTCGGGTGCCAGAAGCGGCCAGGCCTGCAGTATTATGCAGCAATTAGGGTTTGCCAACACCTATAACCTTATGGGGGGAATAATGGAGTGGAACGGACCGGTTGTGTCCCCAGCATAAAATCATAAAGGAGCTCAAAAAAGCTCCTTTTTTTATGACAAAAAACAAGTGAATTATTGATAATTATGTAACGGATAATTCCATTTTTATTCCTAATATTGGTGTCCGTAAGCGAAAGGCAAAAACCGCTTGGATTTATTATGAAAAAATTCAAAAACAGCTTTTTTTATTTCGGGATAATCGGGGTAACAACGGCTATCATGTATTGGACCATTCAAAACGGAAAAGTCCTCGAAGCCGGCAGAAAAATTGTTGTTCCAAACACAGGAAAAAGTCAGTGGGAAGAATTTTTAATTGCCCTTTCACACAATCTTACGCATCCTTTAGCCATACTTTTAGCGCAAATCGTCACCATCGTTTTCGTAGCCAGACTATTTGGTGCCATCTTTAAAAAAATCGGTCAGCCCACTGTTATTGGAGAAATCCTTGCCGGAATTGCTTTAGGACCTTCCTTATTAGGGTACTATTTCCCTGAATTTTCAATGGCATTATTCCCTGTTGCTTCTCTTGGAAATTTACAATTCTTGAGCCAGATTGGATTAATACTTTTCATGTTCGTGGTAGGAATGGAGCTGGATTTGAAAGTACTCCAGAATAAAGCCAAAGACGCGGTGGTTATTAGCCATGCCAGTATAGTGATTCCGTTTACCTTAGGGCTAGTCTTAGCTTATTTCATATTTAAAAGTTTTGCACCTGACGGGGTTGAATTTATCTCTTTTGCCTTATTTACTGGAATTGCGATGAGTATCACTGCGTTTCCGGTTTTAGCGCGAATCGTGCAGGAGCGAGGCTTGCATAAAACCAGAGTAGGTTCTCTTGTAATTACCTGCGCCGCCGCCGATGATATTACAGCCTGGTGTATTCTTGCTGCAGTAATTGCAATCGTAAAAGCGGGTTCGTTTGTAAGTTCGCTTTATATCATGGGACTGGCAATCATTTATGTGTTATTAATGCTGAAGGTAGTACGTCCGTTCTTAAAGCGAATTGGCGAACTTTACGATAATCCTGAAAGCATCACAAAACCGGTAATTGCCATATTCTTCCTGACATTATTGATTTCGTCATATGCTACTGAAATAATTGGGATCCATGCTTTATTCGGAGCGTTTATGGCTGGGGTGATTATGCCTCAAAGCATGCGTTTTCGTAATGTATTCATCCAAAAGGTTGAAGATGTTTCGCAGGTGATGCTATTGCCATTGTTCTTTGTATTTACAGGACTTCGTACGCAAATTGGCTTGTTGGATGATGCCTATTTATGGGAAATCTGTGGTTATATTGTTTTAGTAGCTGTAGTTGGGAAATTTGTCGGAAGTGCGCTGACTGCCCGTTTTGTCGGACAGAGCTGGAAAGACAGTTTAACCATTGGTGCGTTAATGAACACTCGCGGATTAATGGAATTGGTAGTACTAAATATAGGTTATGATTTGGGCGTATTAAAACCTGAAATCTTCGCAATGATGGTGATTATGGCCTTGGCAACAACCTTTATGACCGGACCGGCTTTGGATTTAATTGATTATATCTTTAAAAGTAAAGCGGAAATTGTTCCAAAGGAAATCGTCGAAAACAATAAATTTAAGATATTATTCTCTTTCCAAAATGCTGAAGAAGGGCAGTCCCTGCTGCGCCTGGCTAATAATTTTGTTAAGAAGATGCACAATAACGCCATTGTTACGGCAATGCACATCTTACCGATTAATGAACTGAATCTTTACAATATTGATGAATATGAAGAGGAAAGTTTCAAGCCGGTTTTACACGCTTCTGAAGAATTGCACCAAAAAGTAACTACACTTTTTAAAAGTTCAAGCGATACTGAAGCGGATATCATTCAGGTTTCCAATGAAGGCGATTTTGATCTGGTGCTGATGAGCCTTAGCCAATCAATTTTTGAAGGAACGCTTTTAGGTAAAGTACTTGGTTTCACTACGCGAATTATTAGTCCGGAAAGTCTTTTGAACAAATTTACGGGTAAAGAAAAATTGTTTGAGAATTCTCCTTTTGATGAGCGTACCGAGCATGTTTTATCGCGCACAGACGTTCCGGTTGGAATTTTGGTAGATAAGAACTTCTCGAATGCAAAAAGGGTTTTCGTGCTTCTGTTTAAGGAAACCGATTTGTTCTTATTGGATTATGCGAAACAATTGATCCACAATGTTGGTTCAGATGTGACGGTCTTAGACAAAGCTGGAAATTTCCACGGGAATGCCGAGTTTGAAAACGCATTCGCTAAAATCGATCACAAATATCCTTCTCATATTAAGCATGCCACTGAAAGAAAAATAGAAAAGGCCTTGCTTGACGAACAGGATTTAATGATCATCAGCGTAGAAAGCTGGAAAATATTATTAGATGCTCACAGTTCATGGCTAAATAAAACGCCATCTTTACTTATAATTAAGCCGTAGTGTCGCCATTTCCATATAAAAAACTGGTTTTGGTGACCAGTCTTCAAAAAGAAGAGATATACGAAATTCTAAGCGTTAACACTCAGGCTTTACATTATACGGTACGACAATTAAGGGATCCGAAGAATTTAGTTGGCAAAAAGTTTGTAGGTCGGGTTTTTGAACACTTTTTCAGCATTCAAAAAGTTATTACTTATAAAAATGCATTCCTCCCTCAAGTAGAAGGAAGAGTGTTTTCCGGCAGTAATTTCACTGAGATTAGAGTAACTTTAAAACCTATGGCGCACGTAATTGCATTTATGTCGATATGGTTTGGAGGTTTGCTTTTTGCCGCTTTTGCCTTTTTTATAAGTTCCTCGGAAAAAGAATCGGGTATTCCAATGGGTTTTCTACCGTTAATAATAGCCATCATCGTGTACGCCATTATAAAATCTGAATTTTCATCCCGAAGCAAAGATATTCTGAATGAAATAATGAAAATTTTAAAAGCGGAAATAAAAAATTAAGCCATTTAATCTCCGTATAACTTATAAAAGAAAAAGCCCCGAAAATATAGAGGCTTTTTCTTTAGAAACTTATTTAGTATAAACTCGGATATTTCGCCGGGTTCACTTCATGCATCATTGCGTAGACTTTCTCAAAAATATCTTCTACAGATGGCTTAGAGAAATAATCGCCATCGGTTCCATAAGAAGGACGGTGCGCTTTAGCAGCCAATGTTTCAGGATTGCTGTCTAAGTATTTGTAACCTTTTTGTTCGTCAATAATCTGTTGTAAAATAAAGGCTGAAGCTCCACCAGGAACGTCTTCATCTATGACAAGCAAACGATTAGTTTTCGCTACCGATTTTACGATATTATGATTTACGTCAAAAGGCAATAAGGATTGAATATCAATGATTTCAGCATCGATTCCAACTTCCAATAGTTCTTTAGCCGCCTGTTCTACCAGACGCAAAGTCGAACCATAAGAAACCAAAGTGATATCATTTCCCTGTTTCATTGTTTCGACAACGCCAATCGGTGTTTTGAATTCACCTAAATTAGTCGGCATTTTTTCTTTCAGACGGTAACCGTTCAAACATTCCACAAGTAAAGCCGGCTCGTCAGTTTCTAATAAAGTATTGTAGAAACCAGCGGCTTTAGTCATATTTCTCGGAACCAAAACATGGATACCACGAATGGCATTGATAATCATTCCCATTGGAGAACCTGAGTGCCAGATTCCTTCCAAACGGTGGCCACGCGTTCTGATAATCAGCGGCGCTTTTTGACGGCCTGCTGTTCTGTATTGCAGGGTAGCTAAATCATCACTCATAATCTGGATCGCATATAAAAGGTAATCCAAATACTGAATTTCAGCAATAGGTCGTAAGCCTCGCATCGCCATTCCGATTCCTTGACCTAAGATAGTCGCCTCACGAATTCCGGCATCGGCAACACGGTATTCTCCGTATTTTTCCTGCATACCTTCCAATCCCTGGTTCACGTCCCCGATATTTCCTGAATCTTCCCCGAAAATCAAGGTTTCCGGATATTTCTCGAAAATCACGTCAAAGTTGTTTCGTAATATCAAACGCGCATCAACTTCTTCAGAGGTTTCATCGTATTTTGGTAAAACTTCTTTAGCAGTCAATACATTTTTATCCGATTGAGAGAAAAGGTGCGAACTGAATTTCGGCTGGATTTTTTCCGTGTAAGCAGTGATCCACGCAGAAAGTTGCGTTTTTCCGTTTTCTTTTACGATTAAACGTAAAATTTTACGCGCCGTTGTAATAATATCTTTTCGGATCGGCTCTTTAATTGAAGCCAGATCATTTGTGTATTTTTCAATGAAAACTTTGTTGGCACTTGAAGCTGCAATTGAGTTCAGTAAAGCTACCAATTCCTGTTGTTCTGCTTTGATCGGTTCTACAAAAGCATTCCATGCTGCTTTCTTACCTTCTAAAACGTCTTTTTTAGCCTGAGCATCAATTGCTTCTAATTCTTCGGCGGTAGCCAGATTATTTTCAATCAACCAAAGACGCATCTGTGCTAAACAGTCGTATTCCGCTTCCCAGCTCAAACGATCTGCATTTTTGTAACGCTCATGCGAACCTGAAGTTGAGTGACCTTGCGGCTGTGTCAATTCGTAAACGTGAATCAAAACCGGAACGTGTTCTTCCCGTGCAATTTTGGATGCTTTCTGATAGGTTTCCACTAAAGCAGGATAATCCCAGCCTTTAACTGTCATGATTTCATAACCGTTATTCTCTTCATCACGCTGGAAACCTTTAAGGATTTCCGAGATGTTTTCTTTTGTAGTCTGGTATTTGGCATGCACCGAAATACCGTACTCATCATCCCAAACGCTCATTACCATCGGGACCTGTAAAACCCCGGCAGCATTGATCGTTTCGAAAAACAATCCTTCCGAAGTGGAAGCATTTCCGATAGTTCCCCAAGCAACTTCGTTCCCTTTTTCGGAGAAATTGGTCTGGTTGATACCGCCTACGTTTCTATATATTTTTGATGCCTGTGCCAATCCTAATAAACGTGGCATTTGCCCCGCAGTAGGAGAGATATCGGCACTTGAATTCTTCTGTTGTGTTAAGTTTTTCCAGTTTCCGTTTTCGTCAAGCGAATGGGTTGCAAAATGCCCGCCCATCTGACGTCCGGCACTCATTGGATCATGAGCTAAATCGGTATGACCGTATAAACCGGCGAAAAACTGTTGGATAGTCATCTGACCAATGGCCATCATAAAAGTCTGATCACGATAATAGCCCGAACGGAAATCCCCGTTTCTGAAAGCTTTAGCCAGCGCCAATTGAGGTACTTCTTTTCCGTCACCGAAAATCCCGAATTTTGCCTTGCCCGTAAGCACTTCGCGTCTTCCCAACAAGCTACATTCACGGCTTATGGTTGCGACTTTATAATCATTAAGCACTTCAGTTTTGAAATCTTCAAAAGATAAGGCTTCTTTAGTGGCAGTTTGGTTCATATATCTGAATGATGTTATTTGACAAATTTAATTAATTCGGCAATATAAAACAATGGGCTGTTAAAACAATAATTTCACTTTTGATAATTATATCATAAAATATCTAAATTTATATATGATATTTTTAGTAAAAGTTAATTTTTAATGAAAATTATTTAAACAAATGCTTCAATTTTAGTTCGTAAATTTTTATTTTACTTAACTTATAACCACTTTCTGGTAAATAATGATATAAGTGTTTTCGGACTCAATGTAATTACAAAGCGTATTTTCTGATCATAATTATCCTGTGCGATTTCCCAGCCATTGTTGGAATAAACCGGAAAATACAATTCGAAATAATCAGGTACTAAATTCAGTCGTATTCCGCTGTCATAAAGGAATTCCGTGCTGGTGAACTGGTTTTTCATCAATCCCACATCGCCATAAACTTCCACCCAATTCCAGATGTTGAAACTTCCATTTACCGTAGTCATCCATTGGTTGGCAAAGCGTGTGTCGAATTTTGATTTGAATCCGCCTTCCGCCATGATGTATTGCTGACTGAATAACCCCGTGCTCTCCGAGCGGCCTAGCAATCCGTAATCGAACAAATAATCAGTCGGCCTGTCCAGTCCAAAACTAAAGAATTCTGATTTTGTATCACGATACATAAAAGCCCCGGCAAATAGTCGGAGGTTAATTTGCCGGTTGTTTTCAAAAAGCTTACGGTATTGCACTTCTCCGGATAGTTTGCCAAAATTACTGGCAATCTGAACATCGGTTATTAAATTATAAACCTTCGTGATTTCAGAGTCGATTTTGGAATAGCGCAAATTGAATACGGAATAATTCTCATCCTTATTAGTGGCATAAATGGAAGATTCCCGGTCAACAAATACATGTCGGAGCGTAACCAATTCTTTTTTATTAGAACGGTAATCCATATCCCTTAATCTGAAAGCTATCGAAGGCATTAGCTTTGTGTAAGCAGCGTCAGGAGCGTAATGATAGGTAGAGCCACCGATACTGTATTTAATATTGTATAACCGATCCTCCCTGATATTTTGGTTTATTGTAAAGAATGCGCCCCCGATAAGCGATTGTGTTTTCGAAGAATAAACCGGAGAAACATCAAAGATAAACGGCTTGTCTAAAAGCGATTTGTTGTGAAAGCTCAATCCCGGTGAAACGCCATCATAAAGGTTATAAGAAAGTTCCGGAACGTAAAATATCTGATTTACATTGGAATCTTCAAGGTCTTTTACGAAGGTGAATTTAATAGGACGGTTATTGCCCAGGAAACTACTAAGATCTTTCCAGTTATTTCTTGAATTATATTCCGGAATGGTATTGCCGTAATTCAAAACAAGTTTATCAGCGTTCTCTCGTTTAAAAGTAATTGTAGTATCTTTTTCGATATTTTCTACCCATTTCTTAAAAACAATACTGTCATTCTTAATGCCATAAACCGAGATAGGAACATTAGTTTTCGTTCGGTTCTTGATTACGGCTTCCACGGTTTCCTTATCTTTTTTAACTCTTCCGAACTTAAAATCAATCAGGTCACGGGTATGCACCACAGTGTCGAAAAACCAATCGGTGTTTTTATCCGTTTTCTGGTTCAGGATGGCGCGGAAATCATTTTCGTTGGTTTGCTTCGAGCGGTTCAATTGTACAAAATCGGCAATAGATTTTGAAACAAGATCGTCACCCAAATAATCATTTAAATAATTCAGACTCATCCCAGCCCTGTAACGTCCGGCAATCTGCTCATTGAATTTGATAAACGAACTTTTTGAATCGCCAATAGGCTGATCAAGGTTCTTTCTGGCCATCAGAAGGTACAAATAATAATACTGGTCGTTAAACTCCGATTTAAAAAGATTAAAGCCTTTCAGCAATTTGTATCTGGATAAATTACCCATCATTTTCATGCGCGGATAATTTTCTTCCATATATTTCATCATAATATACGTCTGCATACCGTCAATGATCCAGGTATCTTTTCTCGGATTCAGGCGTAAGGCATATTTAAGGTAATTGGCAGTATACGTTTTCAGGAATTTTAATTCATACAGAAATTCATCGGGAAACGGACTTAAGAATGCAGGCAACTGACTCAACCCATAAAAAGGATTTCGGTCGTAATCCACTTGCGAAACGACAATTTTTTCTTGTTGCAGTTCGCCGAAATTTTTCGCTAAAAAGCTTGTCACACGATCAATTACAAGCGCTTTCTGAAATTCGTTGACTCTTTTATCCTTTAAATTTGTAATGACTTCGGTATGTTCATTCTTATAATTTGAAAACGTAGGCAGGGTTTCTAAAATCAGGTTGAAATCTTCTCGATTCTTTCCTTCCAGATGATAAACATTTGTGTCATTACTTTCCGATGCTTTAGTATTGTTCAGATCAGTAAACACGTTGATTTGTACCGGTACCGTCAATTTTACATCATAAGCACACGTAGCGTTTGCAATATCATCAAGGTTTTCATTGCTGTTTTTTATGAAGGTGCCTTTTTCAGCTCTCGCGGGTGTTAAAAACCAATTTTTCAGATAAAGGCTTCCGGCCGTATCATCATAGCCAAAACGTGTGAAACGCTGGTTGGGAACTTTAACCGTATAAGTAATCCTGATTTTAAATTTCTGTCCCGGAGCAATAGGAGCAGGCAGATGCACTTTCACCAAATCGACCTGGTTTTCCAGTCGGGAGAAATCTAAAGGCCTGTTATTCTCATCTACAATTGAAGTAATGGTTGTACTGCCTCTTTCCTGATCTTTGGCTAAATGGAAACTGCGAATGAATTCATCTGAAAATCGTTTTGCCAATCGGGTGTTTTTGGCAGAATATGCATTGTTCCAATCGTTTAAAATGTATTCGTTAAGTATCTCTTTATCAGTATTAAAAAAAATAATTTCTTGTTCAACGGATAACGTTTTGTTTCCCATATCAACAGTTGCCACAATAGAATTGCTATGTTGGCCAAAAACGGAATTGACATTTAGAAGGTAACAGGCAAAAATGCAGATAGTAAATAGGACTCTCAATGGTCTTTTGATTTAGGTAGGCACTATAAAGTCGTAAATTTAATCAAAACATTGGTTTACCATACTTATCTGATGGATTTTTAAAAGCCGAATACTTTTCTTACGAAATAGTTATAAAGGGTTAAAGTTTTCTATAACAGGGAGTTATTCGATGAATTAATATGTAATTTTATACCCCAAAATTGTAAAAAACAATGATAAAAAAATTACTTTTAATACTTATCGTCTTGGTATCCAACGCGAGTTTCGGGCAGCTGGTGATTAATGAATTGGATCCTGATACGCCTTCTACGGATGTGAAAGAATTCATTGAACTTAAATCATCCACACCAAATTTTGCTTTAGATGGTTATGTAGTTGTTTTTTACAACGGATCCAACAGTCTTAGCTACTATGCCATAGATCTGGACGGGCTGGTTACAGACGGAAACGGCAACATTCTTTTAGGAAACTCACAGGTTATACCGGGGCCCTCTGTTATTATTCCACAGGCGACAATTCAAAATGGTCCTGATGCTGTTGCAATTTATTTAGGAAACGCTGATGATTTTCCATTAGATACTCCTGCGACCTCAACAAACCTGATTGATGCTTTAGTTAATACGTCCAATGATCCGGACCCAACAGCACTAATGACAGCGCTGGGAGAAACGGTAAGTTATAACGAAGCAGTTAACGGTACTGCTAATGCGCCACTGCAATCCATCCAAAGAAAACCTGACGGAACTTACGAAGTAAAACCACCAACGCCAAGAGCCAATAACGACGGTTCAGGAATTATATATAATGGCATTGCCACTACGTTTACCCCAGGCGCTCCTTTAACAGAAGGACAGGCGATGACTATCACATTTACAACCGATACAAATGTTAGTTCCGATCTGAACTTCTCGTTCACACTAACCAACGGAACTTTCACAAACGCTGATTTTACAGGGACTTTGAATATTACCATCCCAACCGGCACGAATACTGCTTCTACAGTTATTCAGATTCTGAATGATGGTAGTAATGATGGGGATGAAACACTACAAATTACAATTGGCACCGTTCCTTCAGAATATATTGTCTTAAGCAATAATATTGCGGTGAGAGTCAACGATATAAATTTCACGACTTCACCATGGGGGACACCTTTGAATCCTACCTATGGAATAGTGGCAAGTACTGTTCCTGCAGGATATTACAGTTCGCTGGAAGGTTTATCAGGAGCTTCTTTGAAACAGGCAATTCAGGATATTATTGCCAATCCGGCTGTAGTGCATGCTCACAATTATGGCGATATTGTTGATATTTTAAAGGATGCCGACCAAAATCCCTTAAATAACAATCAGGTTTGGTTGATGTATGTGGAACAGCCTCGTGCTAAGATCGATTATCAAACCGGATCAAGCAGTATCGGAAAATGGAACAGGGAGCATATTTATTGCCAGTCCCGTGGTGGTTTTACAGATGGAACTTCATCATTCGCGGATGGAATCAACGTATGGCTTTCCACTGATGCGAACGATATTTTAGCCGGTCATGCCGATGCGCATCATATCCGGGCAGAAGACGGTCCTGAAAACACCATCCGAAACGAAAGAAATTACGGGGTAGATTATAACGGCCCGGCCGGAAATGTGGGAAGCTGGCACGGAGATGTGGCAAGAGCTGTGTTTTATATGGCGGTTCGTTATAACGGCCTGAATGTAGTTAACGGAAATCCGCCGCAAGATCCAGATGGGTTTATTGGTGATTTAGCTACTTTGCTTACGTGGAATACGTCCGATCCGGCTGATGATTTTGAAATGAACCGAAACAATTATATCTATACCTGGCAGGTTAATCGTAACCCGTTCATCGATTACCCGAATTTAGCCGATTACATTTGGGGCGCTCATGCAGGCGAACCTTGGTTTTCTACTCTAGGCACGAATGATGTGTCAGAATTGAAAATGATAATGTACCCAAATCCCGCAAACGATCAAATCACTTTCGCAGGCATAGTAGGAAATGCAAAAGCAGAAATCTATTCTTATACGGGACAATTGGTTGCCAATCATGATTTCTCAGGAACTGCAACTTTACCATTAAATCTGTCATCAGGAATGTATTTGGTAAAAGTAACTTCAGAAGGAAAAACCGCTACGCAAAAATTAATAGTTCGATAAGAACTGCCAGAAATATAGAAACCACTCAAATTCGAGTGGTTTTTTTATGCAACACGGATAGCACGGATTTGCAATCCGTGCTTATAGTATTTATTAGCATATAGTTTTTTTATCTTCTTTGTGCGCACGGATTGCAAATCCGCGCGATCGGTATTTGCAATCCGTGCTTGATTTTTATCCATATAAGGATCTGTTGATTCTTCTAAAAGTCAGATTGATTCTTGGCAGAATATCCCGCGTCGTTTTAGGTACCTGATGCTGCCAATAGCTTTGTGTTTCCCCAGCCATCAATAAATATGACCCGTGATGCAACGGTATCTCGACAACCGGCAGCTCCTTCCTGAATTTATGCCGCAAACGAAATAGGCGCGTTTCCCCAAAGCTCACAGACGCGATAATCGGATTCTTGCCGCAGTTTTTCTCACGGTCGCTGTGCCATCCCACACCGTCTTTCCCGTTGCGATAGTAATTCAGCAACACTCCGTTGAAATCTACTTCTGCTTCCGTCTCAACTCTTTTCCGGATTTCCTGCAATTCGGGTGTCCAGTCGGGAAGTGTCAGATCGGCACCAGCGTTTTCCCTGTCTTCATACCAGGCAATCATCCGCGGAACGGTATACGTTTTATCATAGATTTCCATCTCGTATTCCCTCCATTTCGTAGTGTTTAGCAATACGTCATAATAATGATCAGATTCTTCTTTGCTGAAGAAATTATCATATAAAATCAGTTCCGTATCAGGCAAATCGAATATTTTTCTGCCTGCTTTCCCTGAGGTGAACAATTCGGTATCATTAAATAAAGTCATAACAGTACATTTTAAGGTTTAGGGGTTTCCGGCATTTTGTATCGCGGTAAATTAATCTCATGATCCTGCGGATAGGGCAGACGATGCGTCATACTGACATCTTCCCGCATTTGTTCCTGGGTTTTAAATCGTTTCTCATCAGTATTTGAATATCTGGGATCAGGGATGAACGGCATTTTAGCCATTTTTTGAATCGTGATGGTCGGAAAATGATAGTCGACTTCAACATTCCCCAACAACAGATAACACCCGCTTCCCTGAAATGGATAGAGTGCAAGGGAGTTTGTAAAATGAGCGGTATCAAAAAACTCGCCTTCCGCATCAATCCAGGTGCCAAAATACATCGCGCCCATTTTAGTAGGAACATGTTTTCTGGAAATAAGATAGGCGAGCATCTTCACCTGCTTTTTATGATATTTCGGAAGGTCTTTCGCTAAAACATCTCCGCGGTACTTAGTTTGTAACAGGTCAAAAGGCGACTTGGATACCGGAAAATTAAGCAATTCGATTTCATCAAAAGCATCTTCAAAATCAGAACGGTCCAATTGCGGAAGCCGGTATTCCTTTATAGGCTCCTGAAGCAGCATTAAATCCCTGTTCTCGGGCTTAAAGTTTACTAAAATCATCCGTGCTCTGACCAACAACTCATTTTTAGACTGGCCCGTAAAACGGAAAGCACCGATAAAAATCAGGATCTGAATTCCTTCAATACCAATAGGCACCCGATTGATGAAATCCTCAAGCGACTGATAATTCCCTCTGGCCAATCGTTCGGCGAGGATGCGGTGTGCGGTTTTCGTTTCCAGTCCTTCCAGATGCATAAAGCCGAGATAGACGTCTTTTTCGTATAGCGTAGTTTCATACTCGCTTTTATTTACGCAAGGCGTATGGATTGTTGCGCCCGACATCCGTGCTTCATGTACGTAGACTTCCGTGCGGTAAAACCCACCTTGGTTATTGATTACAGCCACCATGAATTCAATGGGGTAGTAGACTTTCAGGTACAAACTCTGATAGCTCTCCACCGCATATGATGCCGAATGCGCCTTGCAGAACGAATACCCCGCAAAAGATTCAATCTGGCGGTAAATTTCCTGGCTCAACGCCAAAGGATGGCCTTTTTGTGCGCAGCAGGCAAAGAAGTTGTCTTTCACCTTTTGCAGTGCGGCTTTGGAACGGCCTTTTCCACTCATGGCACGCCGCAGGATATCCCCGTCGGAAGCAGGAACACCGGCAAAATGAAGGGCAATCTTGATCACATCTTCCTGATACACCATAATGCCATACGTTTCCCCCAATTGTTCCTGAAACACCGGATGGAAATACTCGAACCGGTCAGGATAATTATGACGGAAGATATACTCCTTCATCATTCCCGATTGCGCCACACCGGGCCGGATAATAGAAGAGGCTGCCACAAGGATTTTATAATTGTTGCATTTGAGTCGGCGCAGCAAACCCCGCATCGCCGGGCTTTCGATATAGAAACAGCCAATGGTTTTGCCTCTTCCTAAAAACTCATTGCACAAGGCCTCGTCTTTGGATAGGGAAGTGTCCCGGATGTTTATGGTAATGCCGCGGTTCTTTCGGATCAGTTTCACCGTGTCATCAATGTGGCCAATGCCGCGCTGGCTTAAGATATCAAACTTGTCAAATCCGATATCTTCCGCCACATGCATGTCAAACAATACGATAGGGAAGCCTTTTGGCGGCATTTCCAAAGGTGTATAATTGGTAATTGGCTCTTCCGAAATCAAGATACCGCAAGAATGCATACTCCGCTGATTGGGATATTTAGCCATCATCATCCCGTACTCATGAACCAATTTCACCACCGAATTTGTATCATGGGTTTCCGGCGGTTTGTTCGCCAATGCATCAAGTTCTTCTTTAGGCAGACCAAACACTTTTCCCACCTCCCTGAATATGGATCGGTATTTGAATTCTACGTTCGTTCCGCAAAAAGCTACATGTTCGGCGCCATAACGGTTGAAAATATAGTCAAGGATGATATCACGTTCCTTCCAGCTCCAGTCGATGTCGAAATCGGGCGGACTCTTTCGGTTTTCATTCAAAAAACGTTCAAAATACAAATCAAGCTCTAACGGACAGATATCGGTAATCCCCAAGCAATAACTCACAATACTGTTGGCGCCGCTGCCTCTTCCGATATGCATAAAACCCATGCTGTTGCTGTATCGAATGATATCCCAGGTAATCAAAAAATAGCCGCTGAATTCCAAGGTGTCAATCACTTTCAGTTCTTTTTCAACCCGCGCTTTAGCAGTGGGATTGTTCTTGCCATAGCGCCATTCCAATCCCTGATAGGTTAGTCTGGTGAGTAATGCCATGTCGTTTTTACGGTTATTGGTGTAGTACTTCTTATTTTTCGGCGTACTGAAATCAAATTCGAAATGGCAGCTGTCTATTATATTTTGGGTGTTCTGTATGATTTGCGGATAGTCTGAGAATTTTTCCAGTAACTCTTCTAATGACAGCATGATCTCGGAGGGCCTGCAATAATCATCTTCGGTTAGCTTGGAAAGCAGCGTATTTGTGTCAACGGCGCGGAGGATCTTATGCAGGTTGAATTCTTTTTTCACGCGGAAAGTTACCGGCTGCAGAATGACCATTTTGTGAATTTTATCCTTCCATTGCGTACTGAAAAGCAGGGTAAGCTGCTCCGGACGGATGCCGATATATTCGTAGTCCCTGAGCTGTATCGGCGTGTTTTCCATCGGATAAATGATGATGGCATCGCTGAATTCAGGCGCCTGAAAGGGTAATGGTGTGTTGTCGAAATTGTGCCGGGTCAGGAAACGGTTCATTTCAGCAAGGCCGTTTGCATTTTTGGCCAATCCTACATAGCACAATTTATTATGCGGGCGGAATTCAATTCCCACCAAAGGTTTGATACCTACCGCCTGGCATTCCTTGATGAAATCGTAAATCCCGGTAACGGTATGGATGTCGGTCAATGCCATCGCTTTTACACCGCATGCGACGGCCTGCTGCACCAATTCGTTTAAAGGAATCGTGCCGTAACGTAAACTGTGGAAAGAGTGGCAATTGAGATACATTTATTTGTTTTTTGATTTAAGTATGGCGCCCGCACAAAGATTCACGGCATGAAAGCCGAAGCGTTTTTTCATTTTATCCATGGCCTGATAGAGCGCCAGCATTTCTTCGGTGTCTTCAAACATATTTATCTGATACGTTCCGCGTACCAATCCGGTGAAACTGACTCCCACTAAACGAAGCCGCATGCGCCGTTCATACAATTTATCGAACAGATCCATTACGTTGCGCATCAGGATGTGATCGGCAGAGGTGTATTGGATCTTACATTGCTTTGTATGTACGTCGAAATTGGCATAGCGTATCTTAACCACTACAGTGGAGGCCAGCCATTGCTCGGAGCGCAGCTGGAACGCCAGTTTTTCTACCATACCAATCAGTACCGATTTTATGTTCTGGATGTCGATGGTGTCCTGTAAAAATGTCTGGTCGGTCGATAGTGATTTTCTTTGCGTATAAGGCTCTACCGGATGATTGTCTATACCGTTGGCTTTTTTCCATAATTCGATTCCGTTTTTGCCGATCATCTGCTGTAATACTTCGGCCGGCATTTCCGAGAGCGTCTGTATGGTCCGGATGCCAATGCGCGATAACAGCTGAAAGGTCACTTCGCCTACCATCGGGATCTTCTGGATCGATAACGGATTTAAAAACGAGCGTACCTGATGCTCCGGAATTTCAAGATTGCCTTTGGGTTTTCCTTCGCCGGTACCGATTTTCGACACGGTTTTGTTTACCGATAGCGCAAAGCTGATGGGAAGACCGGTTTCTTTGGTAATGATCTGCGCCAGTTCATTCGTCCATTTGTAGCAGCCGTAAAATTTGTCCATGCCTGTAATATCGAGATAATGCTCGTCAATACTGGCTTTCTCCACTATGGGAGCTTTATCTTCAATAATTTGGGTTACGGTATTGGATAATTTTGAATACAATTCCATGTCGCCCCGGATGATTTTCGCCTGAGGGCAGAGACGCATTGCCATTTTGATAGGCATGGCGGAACGTACGCCAAAAACCCGGGCTTCATACGAACACGAAGCCACAACGCCGCGATCACCTCCTCCAATAATAAGCGGTATGCCCTTTAATTGCGAATTCATCAGTATTTCGCAGGAAGGGAAAAAAGTATCCAAATCCATATGCACGATAGCCCTTGTCATCTTAAGTTACTCTTTTAGATTGCGTTACAAATAATAAAGCGATTATTTTCTTTTACAAAATTAGTACTGTTTGTAACAAAATTTAATATATTTGCTGTTATAAATTATAACAAAATCGTTATGTCTTTATTTTCTGATAACATCCGAAGCCTGCGGTTAAAGAAGAATATTTCCCAGGAAAAACTTGCGGAAGGCCTTGCTATAACCCGTGGGCGCTATGTAAAATACGAAGACGGGAGTTCGGAGCCGCCTTATGACATCTTGAAGAAGATTGCCCAGTATTTTCATATCAGCATTGATCTTTTATTGTCGGTCGATGTGCGGAAAGTACCGCTGGATGACTTACTGAAATTAGGCGATAACAGGATCTTATTACCGATAACCGTGGATAGCGAAGGCGAGAATAAAATTGAAATTGTTCCCATTAAAGCACAAGCAGGTTATCTTTCCGGGTATGGCGATCCTGAGTTTATTGAAAGCCTGCAACATATTTCCCTGCCTTTTTTGCGCAATGGAAAATACAGGGCGTTTCCCGTTACCGGAGATTCGATGCCGCCACATAAGGAAGGTTCTTTTGTGGTGGGAAAATATGTGGAAAATCTTGGAGATGTGATGGATGGAAAAACGTATGTCCTTATAACCAAAAATCAGGGCATCGTTTACAAGCGACTGAATAAAAACGGAAAAAATGCGCTAATGGCAAATTCTGATAATACGGTGTATCAGCCCTATGAAATCAAAGCTTCGGAAATCATTGAAATATGGGAATATGCCTGTAGTATCGCAACCAAAGAGTTTGAACCGAATGATGACGGCGTAATGAGTGTGAAAGATATCCTTCAGGGGTTGCGGAATGATTTTTCTGCGTTGAAAACTGAGTTTGCCAAAAGAGGATAAGGAGGGTCTTTCTTAAGGTGTTTTCATAAAAATACCCCCAAATAGTGTCTGACTTTTTGAGGGCATTTTATTGTTTAGTTTTATTTCTTTTTAGAAAATAATCTTCTTGTTAACTATCACACCATTTTCAAGTTCTATTTTAATAAGCAATGTTTTTGTAGTTGGAGCCAGAGTTTTCAACTCAAATTCGTTGGCATTTACATCAGTATAAGTTGCAACTGTTCTTCCTAATAAATCAAATACGGTTACTTTGTTTATTAGCTCAATAGTCGATTTAACATTTACTTTTCCGTTTTTAAAAACGAATACTGAATTTTCCATAGCAGTGAAATCATCATTGCTTAGCGTGTTTTCTGTATAGCGTAATACAAATCGGTTGTCGAAAGTTCCTGCTGCAGAAGTAAAGCTGTACGGAGCTAACTTAAGGTTGTGAATTACATTCAGTAAATTGTCCTGTAAATAGATGTTCTGAGTGTTGAACTGTGCATCAAGATGATCAATACCAATGGTATAACTATTCTGGGCAGTAGCTTTAAATCCAAGCGGAACAAGATCTTCCTGAACAAATGGCCAAGGACGTCCCTGGATCGTTAATTTTTTATCAGCTGCCAACGAATAAAGATTTACTGCATTACCTGCCAATGATTCTCCGTCAAATCCTCTGTCCCAGCCAAGCGTTGCTCCGGAAGCATAACCTACCAATATCTGGCTGAAACCGCCGTTGTTGTTTGATAAGTTTAGCCATAGTCTTTGAGAAGTTCCTTGCGGGATGTGGCTGTCAGTCTCGGATCTCATGAAATTGTTGTTGTTGTTCGTAATACGCATGCTGTTATTGAACACCACATTTGCGGTAGTTCCGTTTGCCATTGCATCATCAGCGCTGATGAAAAACGCCTGTCCTGCTGCTATATATCTTGAAGGTGCTGTTCCTCCTGAAGCCGCAGTTGTCGTTCCTCCCAAAGAGTTGACTGTAGCATAGTCATTAATAGTATAGTTATATACGTAATTTCCGTAGAAAGGATCAACCGTCGCTGCAGAAGGCGCTGTATTGTGTGTCCATAAATATACAGTTCCGTCTATTACAGGTGTATTTGATGGGTGATTTAGGAAGCTTACAATGTCAATAGCTGACGGATAAGGGTTTCCGATTAAATTCCATTCATCATCGGCATCTGTAATGATAGCACCACCAACGGAAGTTCCAATGTTTGCATTTGTTCCTTTTGAAATCGGCATATTGATATCTCCATTGTTCGGTGTTCCGATGAAATTAACGGTTTTGGTTTGTTTAGGCCCTGTACTTGGGAAATTTGATGGAGCACGGGCGATGTATCCTTTTGTGGGCGCCATCGTTGTACCTGCATTTTGTCCTGTCCATGTTCCATTTCCTCCTGCTTGCGTTGGCGTATAGCTATATAAGTACGGAGTGTTGCTCAGGTTGCCCAATGTAAATGCTGAAGCAGCAGTTACCGGTGAGTTCCAATAAGTATAGTCAAGACGGTACATTGGTTGTGAAATACGCTCCATGTTCATGATACCGGTATTTGCAATATTGTTTATCTGCACAAGACTTCCTGTGTTTTTAATATTAAATATACCTCCTGAATCCACGTTTATCCAATCGGTGATTGTTAAGTTGTTTCCTGATTGTAATTCCAAATTACCGGTATTTTTTACGGTAACGTTCTTAGCATAGGCATCATAAGCACTTCCTGAAATTATTGTGTTGTCAGGAACGATTACACAAGTACTTGAAGAAGGGATACCCACGGGAGACCAGTTGTTAGCATCATTCCAATCGGTACTAACTGCACCTTTCCAGATTTTCGATTTATTAGTTATCGTAATTGGAGTACTCGCAGAGCAGCCATTTGATAAAATTGCGCTTGCTGTAAAAGTGTAAGTGCCTTGTTCTAACTGTGCCAGGGTTGGTTTAACATATACAGTCACTAGAGGAGTTCCGGTAACATAAGGAATTGTAGTAGCAGCATCGGTGTAAGCGTCAGGTAAAGAAGTTCCGGTCCAGTTAAAAGCTGTGCTAAGAGGCTTGTTGCCATACAATTCAATATCATCTACCGCTAAGCCGTCTGTCCATTCTCCGTAATAGCGGATTCTAAACTGAAGGTTTGTTTTATTGATGTAGGCCGCCATGTCAAATGTTTTGGTAACGAATTTAGTACCAATTCCCTGATCTGTAGTATACGTAGTCAACGCAGTCCAGCCGGAGCCGTCATTTACTTCAACAGCTACATAATCCTGTGTTGGTGTAATTCCGTCCAAATAAGCAGAGAAATAAATTCTGAAACTCAATGTTAAGTCTAAGAAATTAGTTGAATTTACAGTAGGCGAAACGAGCGCATTGTGCGTTGTATAAGCGCCAATATCGGAAGTTGCTACTGCAAATTTATTTGTTCCGAAACCTGACGAAATCGCCGGGAACCAAACTTGTTGAGCCGGTACAAATGTGCTGGTGCGGTTTTGCCACATGGATTTAGCATCTAATGTTGCTCCATTGCTTACGATGTTGGTATTGGAGAGAACTCCTAAAGATCCTGATTCAAAATCTTCGTCAACCAAGTACGTTTTTTCTACGTCACCAGAAGCGGTTAAGGCAAGAACGGTATTCTCACCGCAAACTTCCGGAGCAGAAGGTGTGAAGGTTAAAGTAGGGATAGGGTTTACTTTTGCTATAACGGCAGTTCTAACCAATGACTCGCAACTTCCATTGTCGGCAGTTACGTAATAGGTTGTTGTTGTTGAAATGCTAGGAGTAGTCCAGCTTCCTGTACCAGTTGTTGCTAAAGCTACACCACCTGTTTCGGCGGCATACCATTTATAACTGGTTGTTCCTACTGATCCTGTTGCTGCTAAGTTTACTGTTCCGCTTCCGCAAACCTGACCTCCGGTAACTGTTTTTATAATAGCGGAGCAACTTGAAACGACAGTGAATTCATAATCCTCTGCTTCCCCGTATTCTGTCCATGTTCCTCCGGAAGAATAACTGTCAAAAGTTTCACAAGGGGTATAATCTAATGAATAGGATTCACTGGCCCCTTTATGGCTATTGTATATTCTGACACGTATTCTGTAATTGCCGGGTGCTGTAGTTGCAGGAATAACAAAACCAAAAGTAGTTGTTGAAGTACCAACACTTCCTGAATTATAGACTAATTCGCCCGTATCTACAAAATCACCATCTTTATTCCAGTCGATCCATGCTTTCCAGTGACCTCTGCTTGGTGCACCTACGTAAATGTTCATACCTTCACCTTGTGCCTGAATACTTTTTGTAGCCAGGCCGGTATAGTCATGGTAACCCGCCGGTAGCGGACTTGTTGAAAATCCGGTACCATAATTGGTCACGTCCTGCAAAGTTCCTAAAAAGGCAACATCGTTGATATATAGTGTATTATTGGCTGCAGTTGTAGCTGCAGTACAATAGGCTCCCGGTGTTATTGTTGTAGTTGTGGCACTTCCGTTTAAAGGACTCGTTGTATAATATAAAGGACCTCCGGAACATAGATTATTATATGAAAAAACATATACATAATACAGCGTTCCGGGAGTTAAGCCGGTTGCTGAGAATGTTGTGTTGCTATCCGTATCCACTACGCTATATCCTCCAGTTTCTACAACACCACCTATTGAATAAGTCGTGCCGTTTACCGGAGTCGGTGCTGAAGCAGATGTACTGATTACTACTAGGTAAGCATCCGGTGCCGGTGAAGCAGCGGTAAAGCTTCCCGTCATTGTAGTTCCACCTGCAGGAGGTGTAAGTAGTAATGCTGTTGGTTGCGCCGTTGGTGTGGTACAAGCAACAAGATCGGCTACAGTAATAGTGTAGTCTTCAGTTTCTCCATAAGTTCCTGCCATAGTACAGCTCATTCCAGATCCTGAAACAACGGTAATATTATAGGCATAGCGAATACGCATTTTAGTGAGTCCGTTTGTAGCCCCTGCAGGAATTGCAATCGATGCCGTTGTAGTGGTGCTGGGGTTAATAGCATTGCTTACAAGGGTAAATTCCCCAGCATCTGAAAAAGAGCCGTTTTGATTGAAATCAATCCAAACCCCTGCGCCATGGGTTCCTGTTCCGGCTCCTACTGAAAGGCTTAAAGTATGGGATGAACCTTTAAATACAGTGGTTGTTTGAGTTCCGGTCGCTGCATATGATGTGTAACCACCCGCTCCGCAGGTAGTTGTATTGTTTAAAGTATTTAGGGTAACATTACTGATATAATCATTTACAGTACAGTTCAGGTTACCGGTTGGCGTACAATAACATGGAGTTGCTGAAGTTGTAAATGTCCATGTTACTGGAGTGCCTGAAGTTGCTCCACAGGAACTTCTTGGAACAATCTTCCAATAATAGGTTGTGTTGGCAGCTAAAGTCCCTGTGGTATATGTTGTCCCTGCCTGATTTACGGTAATAGAACCCGGCAAGCTTCCTGCGCCAAAATATACATCATAAGATGTTGCTCCGGCTGCTGCCGTCCAGGATATACTTGATACGGCTCCGGTGCCGCTATAACAAACCCCGGTAGCTGCATTTGCAGGTGATGGGACTGTTGCTAACGTGCTGATCGATGCAGTAATGGTGACAGCGAGACTTCCTGCCCCGGCACTCCAGCATCCTGTTGTATTGTTTTGAGAGCGGATATAATAAGTTCCAGAAGTTGTTACTACATAAGTACTGCCTGAGTTTGCTGTGCTTGTTCCTCCTGCGGTTGTTTGCCAGTACCAGGTTTCTCCCGCCGGAGGTGTTCCCGTTCTTGTTAAAGTTACACCCGGAGAAGCACATTGGGGTGAATTACTCGTCGGGTTTGCGGGGTTTGCCGGTGAAGGGTTAACTGTAAATGTACCCGCGCTTGTGCCTGTGCCATTTACTGTAGTTACTGCTATAGTGCCAGTCGTCCCAGAGCCAATAACCGCAACGATTTGTGTACTGGTAAACGAAGTTATTGAACTTACTGCTGTTCCTCCAATTTTTACATTGGCAGCAACGATTCCTGTAAAATTTGTTCCATTTATGGTAATAGTTCCGCCTACACAACCGCTTGAAGTATCGAAACCGGTTACAGTTGGAGGGGCCGGTGGCGACCAAGTATAGGTTAAACCATTTGTTGGCAATTCACCGGCGCCATCACCGGTATTACAAGTCGCCGTATTTGCGCCTCCTGCAGTTGAAGCAGGCCAGTTATTTGTAGTGGTTCTATTGTTGTAATCGGCATTTGTAGCACCTCTTAATCCTACTTGTGCAGGTAAATCCGTCGCATAAGCGGAAGCACATGCGCCATAAACCACATTAATTATATTTGTGGTTTCAGATAAAATTATCTGGAAGTTGAAATCTCCAGCCTGAGCACCGCTATTGTAACGTCTGGCATTTTTCCATTCTACCACAAAAGTACGGTTAGGAGTTGATCCAAGGGTTTTATAGGTAACATCAAATCCGTTATTTATGATATCTCTACCTAATGCACTAATGGCGCCGGAATAAGTAGCTGTATTTGATATTGGAGTAAAGTTTGTTGTTGTTGGAGCTGTGGCGCCGAAAGTAATGAAACCATTTGAGCTGACATTACAGCTGGTGTAACCTGTACCGTTAAATGTAAATGTAAAAGGAATAGTTACTGAAGCAACGTTGTCATCCCAGGTAGCAACATGAACTGTAGTTGGAGTAGTTAAAGTAGTATAGGTTCCCGCAGATTGTGCAAAACTATAATTCGCAACCTGTCCCAAGGAACTTTGGGAGAACAGAAACAATAAGCAACTGATAAAAAAAGTTCTTATAATGAAATTATGGCTTTTAGACATAACAATGCCTAACCATGCAAGGTTTGTATTCTGAAGGTTTTCAGAAAAGACAAGATTTGGGTAATTTTTTTTCATACAACTACATTTGCGTTACATATTTTGCGCAACTAAAAATTTATAGAAAATTATGTAACCTCCGATTTAATCATTTTTTATTACTCTCTTTTTTCATTAGTGTAAATCACAAAAATGATACCAATGATCCCGATTAAATTAAATCCTTTTAAATAGATCCTAAAAATTTAAACTTTTTTGATATTACTTTTTGCAAAGTTACAATAAACGGTCGAATTTAATAATTAAATTATTGATAATAAGGAAGTTATGTTTTTTTTAACTAAAAAGCACTGAATAGGCTATATGATCTGAGTTCTTAGTATCTAATTTACGAATAATTTTATAAATTATTGATTTTCAAAACGTATAAATTGTAAAAAGGGCATATATATAATACTAAAATTATATGCCCTTTCTGCCCAATTAAAAAAGAAGTCAAAATTTATTCACAGCATACTGCTGTTATGAATCTTTTAAGTGCTGATATAGTTTAATTATCAAATAGATGGATGCCAGGAATCCTAAGAATACAAGAAGTTGCCAAATAAATAATCCCGGACTAAAGTTTTCAAAAATCGTCATCATTCCTTATAACTATTAGTGTGAATAGTAAAATTATTAATTGAGAAGAAAATTTATGTAAGGAAAATCCACATCAATTGTTAAAAGATTAGTTTAAGCAAACAAAAAGAACGTATGGCATTTATTCATGTCTTCTTAGACGTATTTTAATTACTAAGAAAACACATACTACAAATCCAAGAAGAATAGAAAGAGAAATCCCGTAAAAGAAGTGACTGGTAAAAAGTAACCTCCATCATATTTTCTTCGCTTTAATACTTCTTATTTTGTTAGAAAATTTATTATGGATTATTGGAAAAAATTATCGAGGGAGGAAAGGCTGTGTCGTATAACAGACGCACTTGGTAAAAATGTAAATTTTGCACAGGATCCGTCCCTGGGATATCCAGCTTCTAAATTGGACGGACGGGTTTTTAATGACGATGCCCCCTTCCTAAAAGATTCCCCGACACTGCAGGCTTTTGTCGCGAATCCCAACCACATAGGCTGCCATACTTTAGGTACCTCCGAAAAAGCATTTAAAGGCACACAGGATATTGAACGGGAAGTACTTAATGTAATTGCGGTCGATGTTTTTAAAGCACCCAAAGACAGCTTCGATGGATATATCGCACCAGGCGGAACGGAGGCAAATATTCAGGCGCTGTGGATATACAGAAATTATTTTATCAAGAATTTTGGGGCCACAATAAGCGAAATTGCCATTATTGCTTCTGAGGATACCCATTATTCCATCCCCAAAGGAGCTGATCTTTTGATGATCGACTGGCTGCGGATTCCCGTGGATTTTGAAACCCGTGCTATAGCAAAGCCTGTGCTGGAGTCCATTGTTGCTGATGCCTGTAAAAAAGGCAAGAAGTACTTTATTGTAGTAGCAAATATGGGAACTACCATGTTTGGCTCTGTGGATGATATAACACTTTATACCTGTATTTTCGAACAATTGGGGATGCCCTTTAAATTGCATGTGGATGCAGCGTATGGTGGTTTTATTTATCCCTTCAGCAATACGGAAAGTAAACTGAATTTTGATAATCCGTATGTGAGTTCTGTAACAATTGATGCCCACAAGATGCTTCAGGCACCATACGGGACAGGGATTTTTATTTGCAGGAAAGGATTGATCGAAAATGTACTGACAAAAGAGGCGGAGTATGTGGAGGGAATGGACCTTACTTTATGTGGTAGCCGTTCCGGAGCCAATGCTGTAGCAGTATGGATGATCCTGTTTACTTATGGTGCGCATACCTGGTTTGAAAAAATCAGTGTCCTGCAAATGAGAACGGAATGGTTTTGCAGGCAATTGGATCAGCTGGGAATACGGTATTTCAGGAATCCCTTCATGAATATAGTAACCATAAAGGCAGAAGGTATTTCAGAGGCAGTGGCGCAGAAATTTGACCTCGTCCCGCAAAAACATGATCATACCAACCAATGGTATAAGATAATCGTTATGGACCATGTTGAAATTGAGCATCTGTCAATGTTCATCGAAACACTACGGACGGAAAAAGAAGCAGTGCCCCGATAGGCACTGCTTTATATTTTTATATCAATTTTCGGGGAGTATGCTGTTCATCAACGCTGTTTTGAATTCCTCCAACTTACGTTCTATAGCTGGCTTGTCGGGGTTAAAGGCTGTTATACTGCTAAACATATTTTCATAATATAAAATTCCTGCAAGCAGGTTCTCCCTGAATGTTTTCCATCGTTTGGCCTGCATCTTGGCAGCACCCTGCAGTTCTGTGCAAAATTCATCTTTCATATAATCCAGGTACAACTCAAGTTCTTTTATGAACATGTTTGGGCGGTATATGTCGGCCAGTATGGATTTATAGCCATATATGTGCCGTACCATCTCATAAAGCGAAACTTCTTTATCAAAGTAAGCCATGTTTGGCCCCGGACAGATAACTACACCTTGTTCTTCACCCTTTTTTTCCATACCTTTTTCAAGGTAAGCGGGATTTGCCAAACCAACACACAAGCATGCCTTCACCGTAGTTGCTTCGGCGCAAAGCGCTACAGATTCGGGTGGCAGAGTTTCCTTTTCAATTTCGTGCAGCTTTATTTGCTGGTATTTACGTGAGGCTGTGCATAGTCCTTTTTCATCGAACTCCCTGTTCAGGGCCAGCAGTTTTTTGGGGCAGGAACTTCCCGGACGATTGGCTTTGATTCGCTGGGTCTTGTAATAATCGTTCGTTGTACCTGCTACCGTATTAAAAGGAACACCAAGTGGAGAGATATCGCTCCTGTAGAGATCTTTTTCTCCGGCTCGACTCAACAAGTCGCGGGTAGCTTTATCAGTGGCCGTTGCTTCAGGTACCATCAGGAATGGTGTTCCCCATCCAACAGAATCGACATTGTAATAGTCCTGCAAAAATTCATGCTCTTCCGCAGTACCTACGCCACCCTGAACTGTGATGCGTAAATCCGGAAGCTCTTGTAAGGGTGCATAGCCATTGGCAGTCCATACCTTTATAGCCAATTCATATGCTGTAGTTTTCAATTCATTCCGACGCTGTTTAAACTCCTGTAGGATAGGGCCTAAAAGCATCCCGTCGGTGGCAAAAGCATGTCCTCCGCAGTTCAGGCCGGATTCTATACGATACTCCGAAACCCAAATACCTTTTTTGGCCAGAAAGCAGCCCTGAATCATAGCCGAACGGAAATCACTCACTTTCAGCACTATCTTCTTGCGGAACTTTCCTTTCTTATCCGGGAAAAAGTCGGGGAAACTGGCAATATAACTGTAAAGTGACGGGTTCATACCTGCGGAAAGCACTAGCGAGGAGCGTAAGTTGCTATTCGCATATCCCCGTAAGGAAGCGTGTGCGTCGTTGTATTCTGTAGGCAGGATAGCAGTATTGTTATAATTGGCTTTGTCAACCTTAGTCATAATATTTACATCGATCGACCCTGGTACTAATGCTTTTTCAAGGAAGATCCTTGCTCTTTGAAAGTCTTTTTCAGCTGCGACTTTGAGGGCATTGGCCAGATTGGATTTTTTAGGCAGCATTGCAATAAAGTTGTCGAGTTTTTGCCTGTTACATGAAAGCTCATCACAGAATGCCGCAAACTTTTGATTGACCAACTCATCAAGAAGATTGAGGTATGCCGTAATGCGTCTCGCCCTGCAATCATGCATTTTGGCAGTGATGGCTATATATGGCCTTTTGAATTGTGTGCAAAAGTAAGCCCGCATCCTTTCAGCCAATTCGTCATCCACAATTGAAACTACCGAATCTATACCAAAGTGTGCTACTCTCAAAGGTGTGTCAATTGTGTAAGCCAGGCCCATAACGGGTATGTGAAAACTATGTGTCATTTTTTCAGTGTATAGGATAGGCTACAAATATTGGTATTGATTTGATGATAAAAGCTGATAATTATCATAAAAACTTAACTGAAATTCTACTTTATATAAAACCTGAACGGATGCCTCTGTCCGGATTTTTACAGGTATATGGATATTGTGATCTGTGTCATTTATAAAGGACAACGGGCGTATTACTTTTGCCCCATAGCCCGTGGTATATGCTTTACCATGCAGGTACTTAATTTTAGTAATAATGAGATCATTAATAAAGGAATTCAATGATATTGGCCTGGTCGATGTAGAGACTGTGGGCGTAAAAAATGCGCTGCTTGGTGAGTTGTACAACCGAATGGGCCATAAGAATCACTGTGTCCCATATGGATTTGCCGTTACTATGCAGGCTTACGATTATTTTATCGCCAGCAATGCCCTTGAAAGCAGCTTGAGCGATGTAATGGCTGACCTTGACAGGAAAGCTTTTTCCAATCTTGAATCAATAGGTGTCGCAGCACGTAAGTTAATTATGGGGGCCAAATTTCCGCCAAAGCTGGAAAACACAATAATTGAATTTTATACTAAAGTCTTTGCTGATCCGGACCAGGAAGTTGCCGTTCGAAGCAGTCTGAATAGCGGCAATACAGGCGAAGCCTATGCAAAGTATGAGACATTCCTTAATATTAAAGGTAATTTCGCCTTACTCTACGCTATAAAATACTGCTTTGCTTCACTGTACAGTGACAGTGCAATTAGATTCCGTGAAGGCAGGGGCGGAGACAATCACAGTATTTCAATCTCGGTTGGAGTGCAGCAAATGGTACGATCTGACTTAGCTTGCTCCGGTATCGGAGTGGTGGAGACGGTATCGGAAGAGGATGTTGTCATAAAAATATCCGGGGTATGGGGATTGGGTACTAATGCCCCGCAAGCCAATAACCCCGATGAATACATAGTAAGGTTATCACAGGAAGAAGCTGTCTTAATGAGAAAAAAAATGGGTGATAAAAGTGGTATGCTGGTGCACAGCCAACCTGCAGCCGGAATAAATACAACTACTATGAAGATTACCCCTCCTGAACTCCGGGAAAAATTCACGCTTGAAGACCACGAGGTTATTGAACTGGCAAAACTTGCCAGAATCATCCAGGGCTATTTCCAAAATCCAATGATTATAGAGTGGGCGAAAGATGGGATTGATAAAAGTCTTTATATTACAGGCGTAAAGGTTGCCACTGCTTATAATAAAACAGAAACTATAGGAAAAACTTTAAAGTTATAGGCTTCTTTCGCAGCTTTTACGATATTTGTAATTAGCAAACGTACTACTATGAAAAATGATGCTCTGTTAAATGCCATTATCACGAATGCGATTGATGGTATAATAACAATAAACGAGTTTGGTATTATAGAGTCTATTAATCCTTCGGCCTGTAAGCTGTTTTTATATCAGCCTGAAGAGGTGATCGGGAAAAATGTCTCTATGCTTATGCCATCACCCGACAGGGAGCGCCATGATACGTACATACAAAATTACAGGCATAGTGGGGTGCCGCATATCATTGGGTACGGGAGGGATGTTTTGGGCCGTAAAAAAGATGGCAACGTGTTCCCTTTTCGTTTGGGTGTCAGTGAAGTGAAATTTGAAGGAAAAAGAATGTTTGCCGGATTTGTACACGATCTCAGCCATCAGAAAGAAGTAGAAAGACGGCTTATGGAATATACGCAGCATCTGGAAGAGCTTGTTAAAGAACGGACGGTGGTACTAAATGAAACCATTGCCGCTTTAACAGAGGCAAAAGAAGAAGTCAGTATTTCTCTTGAAAAGGAAAAAGAACTGGGTAAGCTTAAAAGCCGCCTGCTTTCTATGGCTTCCCATGAATTTAGGACACCTTTGAGTTCCATACAACTTTCCACTGCATTAATAGAACGGTATGCTGAAGCTTTCAAAAGCAGCAATATCAGTAAGCATGTAGCCAAAATAAAAAGCGCCATAAACAATCTTACGACTATTCTTGACGATTTCCTACATGTCGAAAAAGCAGAAGCCGGCAAAATAGAAGTTTCGTTCTCCGCTTTTGATATTATTCTGTTTGCCAAAGAAATCGTGGATGAGATGCAGCTGCTGGCAAGACCGGGCCAGACTATAGTTTATGACCACTTCGGCAGCAGTTCAGTGGTAAACCTCGATAAGAATTTGCTCAAAAATTGTATTATAAACCTAATGTCAAATGCGATAAAGTATTCGGGAGAAAACAGTACCATTACTTTTACGTCAAATATCGATGAGAAAAACTATAGCATTACAGTCAATGATAATGGTATAGGTATTCCGACAGAAGAACAGAAACATCTTTTTGAGGCTTTTTTCAGGGCACAGAACACAGGCAATATACCGGGCACCGGGCTCGGTTTAAATATTGTATTACGATATGTTAAACTGATGGGGGGCACTATTAATTTTGAAAGCACGCCGGGATTGGGCACAACATTCACCATATTATTTCCGAATCATGATTAAAATAGTACTAATTGAAGACAATAACGACATCCGCGAAAATGTCGTTGAAATACTTGAACTTTCAGGATATGAGGTATATGCTGCAAGCAATGGGAAACTAGGCGTTGAACTTGCCATAAAACAAAAGCCCGATATAGTGCTTTGTGATATAATGATGCCTGAAATGGATGGGTATGAAGTATTGGAAGCCTTAAATGCACATTCCGATACCAAAGCAACCCCTTTCATATTCCTGACAGCCAAGGCAGAGCGGCCTGATATCAGAAAAGGGATGGATATGGGCGCCGATGATTATTTAACCAAACCTTTCGACGATGTGGAACTGCTCAGGGCCATTGAAAGCCGCCTGAAGAAGAAAGAGACACAGCAGCTTTTTTACGGCCAGTCTCCGGAAAGACTTAAGGAAGCGATTTCCAAGAAGGACGGTATTGCAGAACTCAAAAACCTGATGGAGGACCGCAGCACCCGAAAATATAAAAAAAACCAGGTAATACACCACGAAGGTGACAGGGTGACGGGAATATACTTTATCATCAGCGGTAAGGTAAAAACAGTAAAGCTTACACAGGAAGGGCGTGAACTTATTACCGGCCTTTATAAAACGGACGACTATCTTGATATAAATATCATCCTTTCCAATGACACATATACCGATACCTCAATTGCAGTAGAAGAGAGCGTACTTAGTTTCCTGCCAGCCGAGCAGTTTGACAAATTGTTGTTCCTGTATCCTGATATTGGAGTGAAATTTATTAAGCTACTGGCTAACAACATACAGGAAAAAGAGCAAAGGCTTTTGCAGATTGCCTATTCCTCCGTTAGGAAAAGAATTGCGGAATCTATTGTACGCTTGGTTGACCAGCATAGTAATGATGGCAAAAGCCTAAAAATCAGCCGTGACGATTTAGCAGCAATATCAGGGACAGCACCTGAAACGGTTAGCCGTACCCTTACAGATTTCAGGAGCGAAGGACTTATTGACAAAAAGGGCAGTACCGTTACCATCCTAAATCCGGATAAAATGAACAGAATGAAAAATTAGTAAAAAAAATTTTTCAATATCAATATAAGAAGTAGTAATATTGTCATAGCATCTGGCCACTAACTTTCTGCAGGCCGATAGTATCTGCTACTATGATTTTTTTACCGGATAGCTTAATCTTGCCTGCCTTCTGCAAATCAGAAAGCATCCTGATACAACTTTCTGTTGCTGTCCCGGTTATCCCTGAAAGCTCTTCGCGCGAAATTCTGATTTTCAGACTGCCGTCTTCTTCAGTTCCAAAAGTATCTTTAAGGTAAAGTAATGCGCCTGCCAATCGTTGCCTCACCGACTTTTGCGCCATGTCAACCAGAAGATTATTCGCTTCTTTGAGATCGCTGCAGATGCTTTTCATCACACTCATTGAAAATTGGTTGTTCTTATTAAAAAAATCAAGGATCGTTTCTTTAGGAATATAACATAAATCCATTTCATTCATGGCAATGGCACTTAATCCAACTGCCTCGTCGCTAATCATGGAGCGTTGACCCAGAAGTTCCCCTTCATTGGAAAGTTTTACTACCTGCTCGTTGCCATTAGCACTGAGTTTCGTCATTTTGCAGGCTCCTTTTTTTATGCAGAAGATACCATTAATATGCTCTCCTTCAGTAAAAATGGAATCACCTTTTTTAATACTAAAAGAGGTTTTGCAGCCGGTAAGAGTTTCAAGTTCTTCGGGCCTTAAACTCAGAAATGAGCTTTGTTTCCGGATCAAACAGTTTTGGCAGTTGTGCATCATTTTAGCAATCTTCATTTATTTATGCCAAAAGTAATTAAGTGTCCTGTCACGAAATATGATGCAGGTCACAATTTGTTGAGGTATCAGGGTTATAGCAGAGCAATCAAATGATCACAGTCATGTTTTAAAGCCATGTTACTTCCCAACTTTGCCTCAGGTAAAATGAGCAAATTATGAACACCACGAATTGTTTTCATTGCGGGTTGGATGTCGTACAGAAAAATGAGATTGTTTTTGATGAAAAATCTTTTTGTTGCAATGGATGTAAAACCGTTTATGAAATATTTACCGGCAACGGACTGGCAGACTACTATAAGTTTGAGAAGGCTCCCGGCAGTACACCTCAGGATTTAAACGGTAAATATGACTTTCTTGATAACGAGGCAATAGCCGAAAAACTGTTGGATTTCAAAGAAGAATCCACGCATATAATAACTTTATACGTACCTCAGATCCACTGCAGCTCCTGCATTTGGATACTCGAAAACCTTCACAGGTTAATGCCTTCTGTCACCAGCTCCCAGGTAAACTTCCCAGAAAAGAAGGTGCGCATCATTTTTGATCCATCGGGAATTTCCCTGAAGCAAATAGCACATCAGCTGAATGCCATCGGCTATGATCCCTACATTAGCCTGGAAAATTATGACAAAAAGAAAAAAAGCATAGACCGAAGCCTGGTATATAAGCTTGGGGTGGCTTTCTTTTGCTTTGGTAATATTATGCTGCTTTCCTTTCCTGAATATTTTGAGGATGAGGAATTTTGGCTTAACAATTACCGCGGTTTCCTCAGGTGGCTTGTCTTTGCTCTGGCGCTCCCTACTTTCTTCTATTCAGCAAGTGGTTATTATATTTCTGCATGGAAAAGTGTCCGTCGCGGCATGCTCAATATCGACATACCGATAGCGCTCGGGATTGTGGTAATGTTTGTACGCAGTACCGTAGATATTATCTTCGGCTACGGCCAGGGATTCTTCGACAGCCTCGCAGGACTTGTGTTTTTTATGCTTTTAGGCAAGGTCTTTCAGCAAAAGACCTACAATTTTCTGTCTTTTGAAAGGGATTATAAATCGTATTTCCCTGTTGCCGTAACGAAGATATTGCCAAATAAGGCTGAGGTTTCGGTACCTGTGTATGAAATTTCGGCCGGAGACAGGATTATGGTGCGCAATATGGAGCTTATCCCTGTAGACGGTATTCTAATTAGCGATGCTACTTCCATAGATTACAGTTTTGTTACCGGAGAAGCGGAACCTGTACATAAAAAATCCGGAGACAAGCTTTTTGCCGGAGGCAGGCAACTCGGTCAGGTTATCGAGATGGAGATATTAAATTCGGTCTCGCAAAGCTATTTAACGCAGCTTTGGAGCAATGAAGCTTTTGCAAAAAACAATGAACGTAACTATAAGACACTTACCGACACAATCAGCCGTTATTTTACTCCTTTTTTACTTCTGGTTGCGTTTGCCGGTTTCGCTTATTGGATACCGCAGGATACCACAACAGCTTTTAATGTATTCACTGCAGTTCTTATAGTTGCCTGTCCCTGCGCCCTTGCTCTCAGCGCTCCCTTTACCCTTGGGAATGTGCTGCGTATTATGGGAAAAAGGAAGTTATATCTTAAAAATGCGACGGTAATCGAACAAATGTCCAAAATAGATACTATTGTTTTTGATAAAACAGGAACTATAACAAGCAATAAGAAATCAATAATCCGGTTTGAAGGTACGCTGCCTGATGCTAAAAAATTATCAATGATTCGGTCAGTACTGAGGGGTTCAAACCATCCGTTGAGCAGACGCCTGTACGAGACATTTCCCGAAATGCCGCTGCAGCCCGTTGATACTTATGAAGAAATCGTAGGGAAGGGCATTAAAGGGATAGTTCAGGGAACCGAA
>NZ_CAMLMK010000018.1 GCF_946481155.1 uncultured Flavobacterium sp. | reverse complement strand
CTTACTGGTAAAAAAGCAAAAATCAAAGAAAGAAGAAGATAATTCACTTTCTGAAGTTTATAAAATCAGCTCCGATTCTATCGGGGCTTTTTTTATGCAAAAAAACTACCCCTAAATTATCATTTTGATAAATTACAACTGCTAAAATAGTAATCTGATAAATCGTTCATCTCAAGGTGATTTCCAAATCTTTTTCAGACTGATTTTCTTATATTTGCCAAGCTTTTTTAAGCAAGACTTTACACATCCATTATTCATTCTGAAAATACACAACGATGACACAAAAATCTAAAATTCATTACACCCTGACCGATGAGGCGCCAATGCTGGCAACCCATTCTTTCTTACCAATTGTGCAGGCCTTTACTGCTCCCGCAAATATTGACATAGAATTAAGAGACATTTCTCTTGCAGGAAGAATTTTGGCCAATTTCCCCGAATTCTTGAAAGACGACCAGAAAATCGCAGATAACCTAAGCGAACTAGGTCAACTGGCAACCACTCCGGAAGCCAATATCATCAAATTACCAAATATCTCCGCTTCGGTACCGCAGTTAAAAGAAGCGATTACCGAATTGCAGTCACAAGGTTTCGCCATTCCAAACTTCGTGGAAGAGCCGAAAAATGACGAAGAAAAAGAAGTAAAAGCAAAATACGCTAAAGTATTAGGTTCAGCCGTAAATCCGGTATTACGTGAAGGAAACTCTGATCGTCGTGCTCCGAAATCGGTTAAGAATTATGCTAAGGCGAACCCACATTCAATGGGCGCATGGTCTTCAGATTCTATTACTGAAATCGCACATATGGAAGCCGGAGATTTCTACGGAAGCGAAAAATCGGTTACCGTTGAAAACGATACACAGTTTGTAATTGATTTTGTTGATGCAAACGGAAATGTAACCAACCTAAAAGCAGCATCTAAATTAAAAGCAGGCGAAGTAATTGACTCTTCAGTGATGAGCTTATCCGCTTTAAAAACATACGCGAAAAAAGAAATCGCAGACGCAAAAGCAAAAGGACAATTATTATCATTGCACTTAAAAGCTACGATGATGAAGGTTTCTGACCCAATCATTTTCTCAGCCATCGTAAATGTTTATTTTGAAGAGGTATTCGCAAAATATGCAGATGTTTTTGATGCATTAAATATCGATACTAAAAACGGCCTGGGTGATGTATACGCTAAAATTGCAGGACATCCGAAACAGGCTGAAATCGAAGCCGCTATTTCAGCCGCTTTAAATAACGGGCCGGCTGTGGCAATGGTGAATTCTGATAAAGGAATTACCAACTTCCACGTTCCTTCCGATGTGATTGTTGACGCTTCCGTACCTGCTTTTGTACGTACTTCCGGGAAAATGTGGAATGCAAAAGGCGAATTACAAGACACTAAGGCTTTAATACCAGACAGAAACTACGCCGGATTATATGTTGCGACAGTTAACTTCTGCAAAAAGAACGGTGCTTTCGATCCGACAACAATGGGTTCTGTACCAAACGTAGGCTTAATGGCTCAAAAAGCAGAAGAATACGGATCTCACGATAAAACGTTCCAGGCGGCTGCAAACGGAACAATGAGAATTCATGACGGAAACGGAACAACTTTCATGGAACAAACTGTAGAAGCAGGAGATATTTTCAGAATGTGTCAGACGAAAGACGCTCCTATCCAGGACTGGGTTAAACTAGCAGTGAACAGAGCAAGATTATCGGATACGCCAGCAATTTTCTGGTTAGACGACAAACGTGCGCATGACAGAGAAATGATCAAAAAAGTTGAGAAATACTTAAAAAATCATGACCTGACAGGATTAGACATCCGAATCATGAATATCATTGATGCAACTGATTTCACTTTAGAAAGATTGAAAAACGGCCAGGATACGATTTCAGTAACCGGAAACGTATTGCGTGATTACTTAACCGACTTATTCCCAATCCTTGAATTAGGAACTTCGGCGAAAATGTTATCTATCGTTCCATTGATGAATGGTGGTGGTTTATTTGAAACGGGAGCCGGAGGTTCTGCACCAAAACACGTAGAGCAATTCGTGGAAGAAGGTTATTTACGTTGGGATTCTCTTGGGGAATTTTTGGCTTTAGGTGCTTCTTTGGAGCATTTAGGTCAAACGCAAAACAATCCGAAAGCTTTGGTTTTATCTGAAACGTTAGACGAAGCGAATGATAAATTCCTTAAAACCGATAAATCGCCTGCGCGTAAAGTGGGCCAGATTGACAACAGAGGGTCGCACTTCTACTTGGCAATGTACTGGGCTGAAGCTTTGGCAAACCAAACCAAAGATGCTGAATTACAAGCTAAATTTGCACCAATCGCTGCAGAATTATTAGCAAACGAAGCAAAAATCAATTCAGAATTAATCGGATCGCAAGGGAAAGCACAAAACATTGGCGGGTACTACCACCCATCACATGATTTGACTGAAAAAGCAATGCGTCCAAGCGAAACATTAAACACTATTTTAGCAAAATTAGCGTAACGCTTTTTAAAATAAATAAGGAAAGACGGCTCGAAAGGGTCGTCTTTTTATTTTCAGATACTTTAGGTTTGCTTACCTTTACACTGCTACCAAAGCACATAATTTAAAATTAAAAATTCATAATTCCACAATATGTCCTCACATCATATAGTCCGCGACGATCAGGAACCTGCATTAAATATTGCAAACGGTGCTGCCTGCAGTGAAGAATTGCTAGGACAATTGCTGGAATGGTCTCCTTTTGTGGTTGTCCTGGACTCGGCTATTGAACGGGTTTTGGAATTAGGTATTAAAGTCGATGTGCTTTTAGGTGATTTTGACCGCGGATTTGATGCAGCGCATTATGCCGCAAAACAATATCCGATAGAAATAGCTTACCGACCGGATCAAAATAAAACTGATCTGGAAAAAGCCTTCGATTATCTAATCGAAAAAGGCCATAAAGCGGCAAATGTGGTTTGGGCGACTGGAAGACGAGCCGATCATACGATTACGAATATAACCAACATTGTACGGTATCGCGACCAATTGAAGATTGTGATTTTGGATGATCATTCAAAAGTATTTTTATTGCCGAAAAAATTCGAAAAATGGTATCCGGCAGATACTCCTATCTCCTTAATTCCAATTGGTCATGTCGGCGGCATTCATTCCGAGAATTTATATTATCCCTTAAAAGACGATAGTTTAACCATAGGTTACCGAACCGGAAGCAGCAATCACGTCGCAAAAGACGGCATCGTAGTCATCGAACATAGCGAAGGAGATTTGCTGATGATGGAATGCCTGGATTGATTTCTTCCCTAAAAAACTTTGTACCTTTGCAATTCTGAAAATCAGCTATTTAAAAATGAAATTCCAAGTCATATCCGATTACAAACCCACAGGGGATCAGCCGCAAGCGATTGAAAAACTGGCTAAAGGCCTTATCAACGGAGAACGTTTCCAAACTTTATTGGGCGTAACCGGCTCCGGAAAAACCTTTACGGTGGCGAATGTCATTGAAGAAGTACAGCGTCCGACATTGGTTCTGGCACACAATAAAACTTTAGCAGCACAGCTCTACTCGGAGTTTAAGCAATTCTTTCCGAACAATTCGGTGCAGTATTTCGTTTCCTATTACGACTATTACCAGCCCGAAGCCTTTATTCCGGTAACGGGAACTTATATCGAGAAAGATTTGTCTATAAATGACGAATTGGAGAAACTACGATTGAGCACGACCTCTGCCCTGCTTTCCGGACGTCGTGATGTCTTGGTAGTAGCTTCCGTTTCCTGTTTGTACGGTATCGGAAATCCAGTAGAATTTCAGAAGAATGTTGTTTCGATTGCTAAAGGCCAGGTCATTTCACGCACCCAACTATTACATCGATTGGTGCAGAGTTTATATGCAAGAACAGAAGCAGAATTCACGCCGGGAACCTTCCGAATTAAAGGTGATACCGTAGATATTTTTCCGAGTTATGGAGATGAACCTTTCCGAATTCACTTTTTCGGAGATGAGATTGAAGAAATTGAAGCCTTTGATTCCAAAACATCAAAAGTTTTGGAACGATATGACAAGCTGAATGTTTACCCCGCAAATATGTTCGTGACTTCTCCCGATGTACTGCAGAATGCCATTTGGGAAATTCAGCAGGATTTGGTGAAACAAGTGGATTATTTTAAGGAAATCGGAAAGCATCTGGAAGCAAAACGTTTGGAAGAACGTACCAATTTCGATCTGGAAATGATTCGCGAACTGGGCTACTGCTCCGGCATTGAAAATTACTCAAGATACCTTGACGGAAGGCTTCCGGGAACAAGACCTTTCTGTTTACTGGACTATTTCCCTGAAGATTTCCTAATGGTGGTCGATGAAAGCCATGTGACCATTTCGCAGGTTCACGCGATGTATGGCGGCGACCGAAGCCGAAAAGAAAACCTTGTGGAATATGGTTTCCGATTACCGGCCGCGATGGACAACCGACCATTGAAGTTTGAAGAATTCGAGAGCCTGCAGAACCAAGTGATATATGTATCTGCTACACCGGCAGATTACGAATTGCAGAAATCGGAAGGTATTTATGTGGAACAGGTAATTCGTCCAACAGGATTATTGGATCCGATTATTGAGATTCGTCCAAGTCTCAACCAAATTGACGATTTAATTGAAGAAATACAATTGCGTTGTGAAGCCGACGAACGTGTTTTGGTCACTACCTTAACCAAACGTATGGCAGAAGAACTGACGAAATATTTAACCAAAGTTTCCATTCGCTGCCGTTACATTCACAGTGATGTAGATACGTTGGAACGTGTGGAAATCATGCAGGATTTACGAAAAGGGTTGTTCGACGTGTTAATTGGGGTCAACCTTTTGAGAGAAGGATTGGATTTACCGGAAGTATCGTTGGTAGCCATTTTGGATGCTGATAAAGAAGGGTTTTTACGAAGCCATCGCTCACTTACCCAAACAGTTGGTCGCGCGGCACGTAACGTAAATGGAAAAGCGATCATGTATGCCGATAAAATTACGGCAAGCATGCAGAAAACCATCGATGAGACTAACTACCGAAGAACAAAACAAATTGCATACAATACTAAACATGGACTGGCTCCAAAGTCACTGAACAAGAGCCTTGGAAATGTGCTGAACCGAAATTCGGTTTCCACGCAATATTTCGAAAACCAAGCTTTAAAAGCAGCCGAACCGGAAAGTTTATACCTTAGCAAACCAGAATTAGAGAAAAAAATCCGGGAATTGCGCAAAAACATGGAAAAAGCAGCTAAAGAGCTGGACTTTCTGCAGGCCGCAAAACTGCGTGATGAAATCAAGATTTTGCAGGAAAAATTGTGATAATTTTAACGTTATTCACTGATAATCAATCAAATTCATTAACTTTAATATTCCTTTAAAAATTTTAGTATTAATTTAAATGAATAAGAAAATGAGACAAAAAATCAGCGGATTACTATGTTTAATCCTAAGCACAATGTTTTTTTCCTGTTCAACCGACGACACGGGCAGCAGTCCTTCTCTAAATCGAACCGTCACTGCTTCAATTGATGGGCAGACCTGGATGTCGATAAGTGGCGGTGCGGTAGCGAATTTACAGACAGTCGATTTCAACGGCGAGGATATTACAATGCTACAAATTGTTGGAGCCAAATTGGATCAGTCCTCTATCAGTATGCAGTTTCCTGTTGAAAATTTAGGGGTCGGCACTTATACCTTCGACAGTAATTCTTCAGCGAGCCTCAACTACACTACACCAAATGCTGCAGATGTCTATACCAGCTTAGAAGCTACGGGAGATTTTACCGTAAACGTAACCAGTGTTGATTTAAATGCAGGAACAATTTCGGGAACTTTTAGCGGTACTGTACTGAATGATGTTGGGGACAGTATAGAAATTACCAATGGAACATTTACTGCTGTTTCATTCATAAGTTCGCAATTTTACAGCAATGGAACCATGAGGCTGTCCAAAAATGATGCGCCGGTTTTCATTATGGATTATTCTGCGGCAGATGGAAAATTCCTTACAATTCTGCAAACCACAGCCGGAAACTCCATTACGCTTTTCGGGCATAATACCACAGCTACCGCCGATGCTGGTTTATATGTATTAACTTTCCCTGACGATGTAATGCCGGGCACATACGACTTAACATCCACAACGGGATTTGATGCAGGAATTGGAACTTCTGAAGGCGAACCGGAATTTACCTTAACAAGCGGAAGCATGACTATAACCAGCCATGCGGGTAATCTGGTTACAGGATCCTTCAGCTATATCGCGACAAACGGAAGTGAAACAATCGAAATAACAGATGGAACTTTCAGTATAACACATAATTAAGATTTAAAATCCAGATTACAAACAAAGTAAAACGAAGCTGATACCAGGCTTCGTTTTTTTTATAATAAATTTGTATGATACAAAAAAAGCGGTGAATTACCGCTTTTTTATTATATACTAATTATGCTGTTCCATAAAGGAAAACAGCAACAATTCCGGATCGATCATCTGGTTCGGGGAATTTTGCATCGCCTTTAAAGTCTTCTTAATGCCCATTGGGTTCAACCCCATATTAATGCCAATTTCATTGATCGCTTTCACTTCTCTGTCATGAAGCACACCATCACAATGCATCAGCAATGCTAACCGGTAAAACTGCATGATACGATGGTGCTCATCTTTAATCACCTTAATTTCGTTGCGCTTGCCAAACAACTCAAGAAAAACAGCTTTATCAATACCCAATTCCTGAGCAACAATCCATAAAAAATCATATTCGCGGTCATGCAATTCGCCATCAACAACCGCAAAAGCAATCATTTCAGAAAGTAGGCTTATTTTTTCTTCGTAGGTATCCATTTGAAAAAAATTTACTGTAAAAATTCTTTAAAATAAGAAACTGGTTTTAGGTTTAGCAGTTCACTTCTGTTTTTCTCCAAAAAAGAATATTCTAAATTATCAATTGAAGTTATCTGATTATAAATTTCAGGTAATTGTTCTCTTTCTTTCTTATAAACAAATCCTAAACCATGATCCGTATCTAATACAAAAGCCGATAATTCCGGATGATTCTTCTGAATAAATACTATGGTTTTCCAAACATCCCCATTCCAGATATTTTTCCAGTCTTTATGATTTTGCAAATCCTTACGGGCCTCATCAATGGAAGCTGCCGGATAAGCGGCCAATTCATCAAGTGGGTTACAATCGTGAAGTACAATTATACCGCCATCTTCTAAATATTGCATGGTGTTTATAGTATCCTGCAACGATTGCTTATAGGTATGCAACCCATCAATGAAAGCCAAATTAATGTTGTTATTGCGCAACAATTCTTTATTCTGCTCAAAAAACAAATCGCTGGTAACTTCAAAATAATTGTTTTTCAGATTATCAGAATTCTTCAGGATTGCTTTACACTTTTTCCAGAGATTAAAGTTGAAAAACGGGTCTACCGCAAATCGTTTTTCGGCTCCTTTAATATTAAAAAGACACTTCCCTCTATTAACTCCTATTTCCAGATAATTCTTTACATCCTTCTTTTTTATAATAGCGTTTAAAACTTCTATTCGCGTCATTTTTGCTGTAGTTTATTTTATCAATATCCGGCAAATATACCAAAATCTATTTCCAATAAGCAAAAATAGTATCCTCTCCTATTAAGAAATCGACACTATTCGGAATACAAATCACACATAAAAAAGGTATCTTTACCGATTATAAAATTAAAGTTATGACTAACAACGATATATTTAAAAAGTTACGTGTCGCTTTACAGTTACGCGATGACCAGATAGTGGAAATTTTAGAATTGGTGGATTTTCGAATTTCTAAAGGGGAAGTCGGGAATTTTTTCAGAAACGAAGAACATGAGAAATACATGGAATGCGGCGATCAGGTGTTGCGTAATTTCCTGAATGCTTTGGTGATCCATCTCCGCGGTACAAAGGAAAATCCAAAAAATCCAATGGATGTCATTAAAAGCCACAAAGCGGATATGCCGAAAGTTGAAGGAGAAAAGCGAAAAGAAGTAAGTGAAAAACCGAAATTTTCAGGCGAAAAACCAAAACCTAAAACCGATTTCAAGAAAAAACCCATGTCTAAAGGGAAGGGAAAACCTGCTCCAAAAAAAGAACCGATTGTTGAGAAAGTAAGATTCAATAATGGCAAGAAAAAAGACAAATAAATAAAAAAACCCGAGCCAAAGTTCGGGTTTTTACTTTGCCAGATAAATAGTTTTATTCCGGTCTGAATGTCACATAAAAAGAATATTCGCTTCCCTGCTTTAACTGACCCGCGTCGATTTTCTTATAATTCAGCTTATCCGAAATGAATTTCTTTATTTGTCCGTTATCAGTGCCCACATTTAAAACAACAATCTCATTATCAGAGTTGATTTTAAGTTGCACTTTCACCACTACCTCTTTTTCAAGTTCCACATCAAATTTAGTTGTCTCTAACAACTTTACTACCTTTTTTACAGCTTTTGGCAAATCTTCAGTTGCAACTGGATTGTTAGCTGAAACAAATGTCGTATTCATAACTAAAACGACAACAAAGAATGCAAGTAATTTTTTCATTTTCTTTTTTTATTTGATTACAGGTCAAAATTACTCAAAGCCCGTAACCAAAGGAACGATTTTCCAATAGCTTAACCGATATTTAAAGTGCCAATTTGTTGATTTTCAGCATTCATTGAAGAATCCCTGATAAAACGCGGGCAAATTTCGATTAAGCATCAAAATGATGTTAAATTCCAAAAAAAGAGCAGTCTTCTTAGATACATTAATTTAAAATCTGTAGTCTTTATCTCAAAAAATTTACATTGTACTAACAAAAAAAGCCTCAGCAAAATCACTGAGGCTTTTATATCTAAGATTAAATCTTTTATTATTTGCTTAAAGCAGCTTTTACCTGGTCAGCAGCTTCCTGGAACTGTACTGCAGATAAAATCGGCATACCTGAATTGTCGATCAGTTCTTTTGCGATTTCAGCATTTGTTCCCTGTAAACGAACAATGATTGGCACTTTAATAGCGTCACCCATGTTTTTGTAAGCATCAACAACACCCTGAGCAACACGGTCACAACGAACGATTCCTCCGAAGATATTGATAAGGATTGCTTTTACGTTAGGATCTTTTAAGATGATACGGAAAGCCGTTTCCACACGTTTTGCATCAGCAGTTCCTCCTACGTCAAGGAAGTTAGCCGGCTCAAAACCTGCATATTTAATTAAGTCCATAGTCGCCATTGCAAGACCTGCACCGTTAACCATACAACCTACAGTTCCGTCAAGGTCAACGTAGTTTAATCCTACTTCTTTAGCTTCTACTTCAATTGGGTTCTCCTCACGGATATCGCGCATTTCAGCTAGATCTTTGTGACGGAACAATGCGTTGTCATCCAAGTCAACCTTAGCATCAACTGCGATAATTTTGTTATCTGAAGTTTTTAAAACCGGGTTGATTTCGAACATCGAAGCATCAGATCCGATATAAGCTTTGTATAATGCATCTACGAATTTCACCATTTCTTTGAAAGCCTCGCCTGACAAACCTAAGTTGAAAGCGATTCTTCTTGCCTGGAAACCTTGTAATCCTACAGCAGGATCGATTTCTTCAGTAAAGATTAAATGCGGAGTGTGCTCAGCCACTTCTTCGATATCCATTCCACCTTCAGTAGAATACATAATCATGTTACGGCCTTTCCCTCTGTTTAATAATACTGACATATAGAATTCTGAAGTTTCACTTTCACCTGGATAGTAAACATCTTCAGCAACCAATACTTTATGAACTCTTTTACCTTGTGGAGGTGTTTGAGGTGTAATCAAATCCATACCAATGATTTGGCTTGCGATTTCTCTCACTTGGTCAATGTTTTTAGCCAATTTAACTCCTCCGCCTTTTCCACGACCACCTGCGTGAATCTGAGCTTTGATAACGTGCCATCCTGTTCCGGTTTCAGCAGTTAATTGTTTTGCTTTTTCAACAGCTTCTTCGGGGTTGTTAGCCACATGACCACGCTGCACGCGAACGCCGTAACCTGCTAATATTTCTTTACCTTGATATTCGTGTAAATTCATAATATGATGTGTTTTGCTTTAGTATAAAGTGCCACAAAAATAACAAAGTATATTGAATGTGCCTAATGTTTTTATTGCAATTACACCTACTTTTTCGCATCCGAAAAAAACACTTCGAAAGAAAGTTGTTATTTTTCCTCAGAAATACACATTTCGCATAAACAAGTTGAAAAACTTCCTTATTTTTACGAAAATCTAAATTAATAATGGAATCTAATCAATTACTTTCAGTAGCAGAAGAATTTGGGTGTCCGCTTTATGTGTACGATGCCGCGAAAATTCAATCACAGTACAACCGTTTAACAAATGCTTTTTCCAAGGTGGAGAAGCTGCAGATCAATTATGCAGTCAAGGCATTGTCGAACTTATCTGTCCTCAAGCTACTGAAGAAGATGGGTTCCGGACTTGATACTGTTTCCATTCAGGAAGTGCAACTGGGTTTACACGCCGGCTTTTCGCCTGAAAGAATCATTTACACACCAAACGGTGTTTCCCTTGATGAAATTGAGGAAGCGGCGGCCTTGGGTGTTCAGATCAATATTGACAATTTATCTATTTTAGAGCAATTCGGGGCAAAACATCCACACATTCCTGTTTGCATCCGAATCAATCCGCATGTAATGGCTGGTGGAAATTCTAATATTTCTGTCGGACATATCGACAGTAAATTCGGGATTTCTATCCACCAATTGCCGCATATTTTGAGAATTGTGGAGAATACGAAAATGCGCATCAACGGTATACATATGCATACAGGATCTGATATTTTGGATATTGAAGTATTTCTGTATGCGTCTGAAATTCTTTTTGAAACAGCAAAAAATTTCACGGAACTTGAGTTCCTTGATTTTGGAAGCGGATTTAAAGTGCCGTACAAAAAAGGCGATATTGAAACTAATGTGGAAGAACTTGGAAGAAAATTAACCAAGCGATTCTTAGCCTTCGAAAAAGAATACGGCCGACCATTAACCTTAGCCTTCGAGCCCGGAAAATTTTTAGTAAGTGAAGCAGGTTATTTCCTGGCGAAAGTGAACGTGGTGAAACAAACTACTTCGACTGTTTTTGCGGGGATCGATTCCGGTTTCAACCACTTAATCCGTCCGATGCTGTATGGCTCGGAACATTATATCGAGAACATTTCGCATCCAAAAGGAAAGGAACGTTTCTATTCTGTAGTAGGCTATATCTGTGAAACCGATACTTTCGCTACCAATCGAAGAATTACCGAAATCAAAGAAGGTGATATTCTTAGTTTCAGGAATGCAGGGGCGTATTGCTTTACGATGTCATCCAATTACAATTCGCGTTACAAACCTGCGGAAGTACTTTGGCATGACGGAAAAGCACATTTGATCCGCCAGCGTGAGACCTTTGAGGACATTCTTAAGAATCAGGTTGAAGTTGAATTTTAATCATAAAAGAGGTTGTTCAAAATTTAGAACAACCTCTTTTATATTTTTTTGCCACGAATTCACAAAATTGAAACTAATTACTTTTTGAAAATTTGTGAATTCGTGGCTTATATTTAGTAGTTTTTGGTTGTGTAAACTTTCTGTCTGAAAATCTAACCACCATAATTTATTTGCCTTCAAAAACTTCGGTCAGCACTTCCGATTCGGTTCCGTTTGGAAAGGGTATTTTTAGTTTTTGTGCTAAAGTCGGCGCTATTTGCGTAATCACTTTTTTATCGTGCGACTCGCCCTTAGGAATGCCCCATCCGTAGAAAACTAATGGAACATGAGTATCATAGCTGTACGGACTTCCATGAGTAGTTCCCGTGCCGCTATATTCCACATAAGCTGGTTTGAACAACACAAGTAAATCACCATTTTGAACAGGATCATAGCCTTTTGCCGCCGCATTCAGAAAATAATCATTTCCTGAAGCAGCAAGGATTTCTTCCTCAGCATAAACTTTCTTCACATATTTCTGAGTATATAAGAAATCTTTGAAAGCCTGTTTCACTTTTGATAATTCCAATCCTTTTGATTTAATGATTTCTTTGTTGAAGAAAATATTGTAGTTGGAATAATTCAGTACCAGATCGGCACCAAAAGTCTTCGTGGAGAACTCTTTCAGTTCCCTTTCTATATTCTTCCACGGAATATTATCTACATCATATTTATTGTCTTTCAGATAAGTTACATTTTCCGCGCCGGCGTGATCTGCCGTTAGAAAAACCATGTAATTGTCTTTCCCTACATTTTGATCCAAATAGATTAGAAACTCGGCAATCGATTCATCCAATCGTAAATAAGTATCCTGCAATTCGATGGAACGTGGCCCGAGCGTGTGTCCGATATAATCTGTTGAAGAAAAACTCAGTGCCAGGAAATCAGTGATATTATCTTTTCCTAAACTTTCCGCCTGGATTGCTTTCTCGGCAAAATCAATAATCAGGTTATTTCCGAAAGGTGTTGAGCGCAGCACGCCCGCATCATTGTTCGCATACATATCTTTAAGGCTATACGGAAAAAATGGTGTTTTCTTGTATAGCTTTCCTTCATACGGATTATTATCTGTTAAACTTTCATTGTAGGTTTCATTTGGCTTTAACAAATCCCAGCCTTTATCGATGTACTTCTGAAAATGCTTCTGATTGTTGAACTCGGTTGCCCAAGCCGGCAATTGTTCTCCATAGAACGTGCTCGAAATAAAGGCGCCGGTTTTGCTGTACCAGAATGCCCAATTCGCGAAATGACCAGCCGGAAGAATCGCCCCTCTATCTTTTAAACTGATTCCGATCACTTTCCCTTTGAAGTTAGTCGAGAGTTTTAATTCATCTGTAATTGTAGTCGCCTGAAGGTTTTTCGGAGACATCTCCCCTTCATCTTTTGTTCCGTCACCAATTGTTTTTACTGAAAAATCTTCTGTACAATAAACCTCTTTTCCAGCAGCTCTGCTAAACCACTCATTGCCGACGATTCCGTGAACAGCCGGTGTCGTGCCGGTATAGACAGAAGCATGTCCCGGAGCGGTATAGGTTGGCATATAATTGTAATGTGTGTTGTGGAAGGTATAGCCGTTCTTCATAAGACGCTTGAATCCGCCTTCGGAAAAATCATCTGCAAAACGGTATAAATATTCCATTTTCATCTGATCGACCACGATACCGACAACCAGTTTCGGTTTTTGCTGAGCTGATGCTGATGCTACTAAACCCAAAACCGCAATTTGGAGAAATCTTCTCATAAGTTTTTATATAAAAAATCCCGGGAGCCGGGATTTATAATTTGACATATTTCATGTTGTATATCAGAACCCTACTGTCTTCGTAGATATACAACTGCTTGACGTCGGTTCCTTTTATGGTTCGGATGGTCAGGACACATTTTTCTCCGTCGTTATTTACGCATTGGAAAGTATCCACGCTTCCTTCTTCATTCGTTTTCGGATCATCATAACCTAAAATCGTATAGAGTTGGATTACTTCCGAATACACTACAATCCTGTCTTTAGTCGTATCCAGTATCACTACGACTTTTACGTCTTTAAAATCGGAATACGGACTCCATTTTCCTTTTGAATTTTTTATACTCATGCTCAAGCCGGTCGTTTCAAAACGATAAGTTTGCGCCGAAGTACTGATTCCAATGAACAGCAGGAGTAATAAACTGATATTTTTTATAAACTTCATAATCTCTTTTCTTTCAAAATTTACAATAATGATGCCACTTGATTTTTTGCGGTTTCAAATTCGGAAATCATGTCATCAACGATTTGTTTTACCGGTTTAATATCGTGGATTAGTCCGGCTATCTGACCAATTTCCAATTCCCCTTCAATCAGATCGCCTTCAAACATACCGCGTTTTGCACGGGCCCTTCCCAATAACGCTTTCAATTCATCTGTTGTTGGGCATTGCGCGTACAGTTCCTGGACATCATGGTAAAATTTGTTTTTCACTAAACGTACCGGCGCTAATTCTTTCAATGTCAAATGCGTATCACCTTCTTTTACATTGACGATGGTCTGTTTAAAACTGTCGTGCGACGAACTTTCAAACGATGCGGCAAAACGGCTTCCTACCTGAACACCATCGGCACCTAAAACCATAGCGGCCAACATTCCTCGACCGGTTGCAATTCCACCTGCGGCGATTAATGGGATGGTAATATTCTCTCTAACCATTGGGATTAGTGTCAGCGTTGTGGTTTCTTCTCTGCCATTGTGACCTCCAGCTTCAAAACCTTCAGCTACAACAGCATCCACTCCTGCTTCCTGTGCTTTCATGGCAAATTTTGAACTGCTCACTACATGCACTACTGTAATTCCATGTTCCTTCAAAAAAGATGTCCACGTTTTTGGGTTTCCTGCAGAAGTAAAAACGATTTTCACGCCTTCTTCCACAATGATATTCATGATTTCTTCGATGTTTGGATAGAGCATCGGAACGTTCACTCCGAAAGGTTTATCGGTTGCTTTTTTACATTTCTGGATATGCTCCCGTAAAACTTCGGGATACATTGATCCGGCTCCTAAAAGCCCCAATCCTCCTGCATTACTTACGGCACTGGCTAATTTATAGCCGCTGTTCCAAATCATCCCACCCTGAACGATGGGGTATTTTATATTAAATAGTTGTGTTATTTTGTTCATGCTTATATAGCCTACTTTTTGATCAGCTTTCCGGTTTCCGAAACTCCGCCAAAAGTAATTTTGTAAATATAAATTCCTGTATTTAAATTGTCAAGTGCAATAGTCTGATTGTCCTGAATTTTTTTCTGCAGCACTAATTGCCCAAGATTATTGTACAACGTAATTTCTGCATTTGAAATTGTCTGTGTAAAACTTACGCTGATCTGATTTTGAGCCGGATTCGGATAAATCACAAATCCTTTTTTATTAAATTCTGAGGCTGATAACACTGCGGAATTATATGCCAGCTGAAAATCGGGAATTCCATACCCATAATCGTTATTGGGAGCTGCGAATCTGTCGGCAGAAGCTTTTACGAATTGAATAATTTCCGCATTGGTTTTATTGGGAAAGGCACTCCAGAAGGATGTTACCGCACCGGCTAAAATTGGCCCGGCAAACGAAGTCCCGTTATTGGTTGAAATTGCTCCGGTTTGAGTGGCTACAGTCGCGCCTACACCCATCGCCATAACGTCAGGTTTTATCCTTCCGTCAAATGAAGGTCCGATCGAACTGAAATTGGCTTTTACTTCTGCATTGTTCACAGCGCCAACGGTCAATGTTGTCGCAGCATCGGCAGGAACGGCAATATGCGGATCGGCACTGGCACCTGAATTTCCGGCAGAAGTGACACAAATCATTCCTTTGCTGAAGGCAATATTGGCGCCTCTTGATGAGAAAGATGTTTGCCCATTCATATCGTTATAAGTATAACTGTATGCTGGATTATCATATTCAAAATACCCTAAAGAAGTATTCACCACGTCTACTCCCAGGCTGTCTGCCATTTCCAGGGCTTCAACCCAATTGCTTTCTTCCACAGGATTTTCGCTGTTGATATCTTCGGTAATAAACAAATAATAATGTGCATCCGGAGAGGTTCCAACTAATTGATTATCGGCAAATCCTCCCATATTGGAAAGCACCTGCGTACCATGTTGGTAACCCGTATATGGATTTGTAGTTTTATTCACAAAATCATAACCTCCTAAAATCAGGTTGTTATCTCTCAAACGCTGAAATGGCGCCTGCGTATTCACTCCGGGAAAACCGGCATCCATAATCGCAACCACTTTTCCGGTTCCGGTATAATTCTGTTGGTGTAACCAATGTGCATTTAACATCTGTACCTGCGTTGCAGAACCGCCGTAATTGTAATTTACCTGTGTATCCAGGAATTTATTGGTTTTTTGTGTTCTGCTGCTTACTGTCGGAGCAGGACGTCCACCTCTGTTTAACGAATGATTTGCATATTGAACACTGCTTACAAAAGGTAAAGTTGTAAGCGCCGCAATATTGGCTTGTGTGCCACGAACGTGTAAAGCGTTCATCCATTTTGATTTTGCCTTAACCGTAATTCCGGTGGCAGCAGTAATCTGGTCGATATACGGCTGATGAATTGGCGGATCCTGAAGATTTAAAGCAATTCCCTGAGTAGTTCTTCTGTCCAGGGCACGCTGCGTTAGCATTTGCAGTGGATTATCAAGATAGAACTGAGCGTTTGGTTTATCCGTAAAATAGACCCAGGCATCTTCCTGAGAAAAAGATACTAAACTAAACAGTAATGCAAAAAATAGTAATGCTTTTTTCATAACTTTTTGATTTGGATTTCGCTAATTTATGAAATTACTCCCGAACCAACTAATTCATCTTCAATATGCCATGAAACAAATTGCCCTTCGGTGATCGCTGACTGCAGTTCGTCGAAAACTACATACATGCCGTTTTCAAATTTATACAGCTTTGCTTTTTGCAGCGGCTGACGATAACGTATGCGCGCCATAACCTCCATAGTCTCACCATTGGCTAACGCTAAATCCTCACGAATCCAGTGAATTTCAGAGTTTTGAACGAATAACGCTTTCTTGAACAAACCGGGATGATTGGCACCCTGCCCGGTATAAATGGTATTGGTTTTTACATCTGTAGCAATAATGAATAACGGTTCTTTTGTCCCGCCAACGTTCAATCCTTTTCTTTGACCGATGGTGAAATAATGCGCACCAGGATGCTTTCCGACAACTTTTCCTGCTTCCGGAGTGTACTCGACATTTTTAGCATCGAAAACTAATTCCTCTTCCAATGAATTGAAAGATGGTTTTTCTTCGGAATATAATTTACTGTCTGCATTTACCTCAAAAATCAAACCCTCTTTTGGTTGCAATTGCTGCTGCAGAAATTCGGGCAAACGCACTTTCCCGATGAAACATAATCCTTGTGAATCTTTCTTTTCGGCGGTTACCAAATCCATTTTAGCCGCAATTTCACGAACCTGTGGCTTGGTTAACTCACCTATGGGAAATAAGGCTTTTGATAATTGATCTTGCGACAATTGGCATAGAAAATAAGATTGGTCTTTATTTCCATCCACGCCTGCAAGCAATTGATAGATTTCTTTTCCGTCTTTTTCAAGTGTACCTTTTCGACAATAATGCCCGGTCGCGACATAATCGGCTCCAAGGCTCATTGCGATTTTCATAAAGACGTCGAATTTAATTTCGCGGTTGCACAATACATCGGGATTGGGAGTTCTTCCTTTCTCATATTCGCTGAACATATAGTCAACGATTTTTTCTTTGTACTGTTCGCTCAAATCGACAGTCTGAAACGGTATGCCTAATTTTTCGGCCACTAAAAGTGCATCGTTGCTGTCTTCCAGCCACGGGCATTCATTAGAAATAGTCACGGAATCATCGTGCCAGTTCTTCATAAAAAGTCCAATGACCTCATAGCCCTGTTCTTTTAAAAGATAAGCAGCGACACTCGAATCTACCCCACCGGAAAGCCCTACAACAACACGTTTCATTCTTTATTCTTTATATTATTTATTTCCTTCGTACTCTTCAACAGGTTTTGTTCTCTTTTGGAATTTTTTGCCTTGCAGGTTCATGTTTACGTTAACAAGTTTTCCTTTTTCAAGGACTTTCCACATACCCACTTTCTTTCCGTTTTTGAACATCCCCTGACTGGTAATTTGATTTTCAGCATTTCTGAAAGTTGCCATACCTTCATATTGGTCGTTTTTAAACACCGCATCTTCGAATAACACATCGTTTTCAGCATATTTTTTATACGGACCGTTTTTTATACCATTCACATAAGTGGCTTCCTCAGCAATTTTTTCGTTTGGATAATACACTTTTCGGACACCGTGTAATTTGCCGTTGATATAATTTTCAAGCGTCATGATTTTTGGGGAATCCAGGTGATAGTATTTCCAGGTGCCAACATAAGTATCTTTCCCGACAATTTTTCCTTCGCTCACTTTGAACCCTTTCTGGTTGTAGAAAGTAGTATAATGCGAGCCATCATTCGCCGAAAAATCGCGGGTGGCAATTACAACCAATTTAACCGTATTATCGAAATACTTGAAAATCCCGACTTCTTTACCGTGATTAAAAGTACCTTCATAACGCGGGTTTTTGGTGTCTTCATAAATTCCTTTCCAGACACCGTGGCGCTTCCCGTTTTCATCCATCTTATTGAACTCCTGCGAAAATGCCGAAAAACCGGTAACCATTGCAAAAAGAAAAGTGACTAATATTTTCATTATTTATATAATTTTAATCTTATAACTTATAAATCTGGTTTCTAGTATATCAATTTTTGTTCCATAAAAGTACGGAATCTGCAAAATATTACGAGCCCAGTTCCAATGCCCGCTGATTGGCGCCATTTACGCCTTGAACAATTGCTGTATCCAATGCGAATTTTTCAAAGACTTCTAATGCTTTTTCGGTTGTTCCTCCTTTTGAAGCTACTTTGGTAATCCATTCCTGATTGGAAAGCGAACTTCCGTTTTGCAGGTTTACCGCGCCATTGAACGTTTGGTTTACTAAAAGTTCCGCTTCAGACGGACTAAAACCTAATAATTCCGCAGCTTTTATCATGGATTGCATGAAATAAAACACATATGCCGGACCGCTTCCTGAAACGGCTGTGGCTGCATCGATAAGTTTTTCATCATCAACATAAACCGATTTTCCTGTTGTATTTATCAGGTTCTGAACAATGAACAATTCTTTTCTGTCAATCGCGGATGATGCTGAAAAAACAGTCATTCCCATTCCAATCTGTGTTGCAATATTCGGCATGGAACGTACAATTTTTGATAGTCCGGTCAGTTTTTCAATGGTGTTTATCGTAACACCTGCCATTACCGAAAGCACAATCTGTTTTTCATCCAAAGCCGATTTCAAATGCGCTGATGCCACTTTGAAATCCTGAGGTTTAACGGCCAGGATGACAATATCGCTTTCCGCAATTTTCGCATTCGGTTCCGAGAAAAAATTCTCCGCAGGAATCCCGAAAGTATCTTTTTCCGCCACCTGTGACCGGTTTAAGATAAAAATATCCTTAGCGCGAATAAACCTTGAATTGATAAAGCTGCCGGCATAGGTTTTCCCCATGTTTCCGTATCCGATAATTGCAATTTTCATGATGCTGCTTAAACGCAAAAATCCTGTTTTTATGAGCATTCACTTCTAAAAACAGGACTTTGACATATTATGGTTCGTTACTATTTTTTAACTTTCTTCTGCGCTTCGGCCTGCTCCATCATTTCCTGCATTTTTCTCTGGAACTTGCTTTGCGGCTTGTCTTTTGTCTTATTCTCCTGAATTTGTGCGTGTATTTTCTTCTCGTCGATAATGTAGTTTTTGATCACTAACATGATTCCGATGGTAATCGTATTGGAGACAAAATAATACAAACTCAATCCTGATGCGTAATTGTTAAAGAAGAACAACATCATGATCGGAGAAATGTAAATCATAATCTTCATGATTTTGCCCATATCAGGCATACCTTCCTGTGGTGGTGTGCTCATTGCCTGATCGCCTGTTGTCATTCTCATATAGAAGAAAATGGCAATCGAAGCCAAAATCGGGAACAAACTCACGTGGCTTCCGTAAAACGGAATACGGAAAGGTAATTCCAAAATAGAATCATAAGACGATAAGTCATCTGCCCAAAGGAAACTCTTCTGACGTAAATCAAACATCGAAGGGAAGAACTGGAATAAGGCGTAGAAAACCGGAATCTGCATGACAGCCGGCAAACAGCCCGCCATTGGACTCACGCCTGCTTTGGAATACAATTTCATTGTTTCCTGCTGTTTCTTCATTGGATCTTTGCCGTATTTTGTATTCAATTCATTGATTTCCGGACGCAATACTTTCATTTTTGCCTGAGACAAATACGATTTATAAGTTACCGGTGACATTACCAAACGCACTAACATCGTGAAGATGATAATCGCAATTCCGTGAGGTAAAAATCCGCTTAGGAATCCATACGCCGGAATGAAAACATAACGGTTGATCCAACCGAAAATTCCCCAACCCAAAGGCATTACTTCATCTAAGTTTTTGTCATATCCGTTAAGGATCTTATAATTAGCCGGTCCGTAGTACCAGTTCATGTTGTAGTTTAGCTCACCATTTTTGAAAGCCAACGGCAATTTAGCCGAGAAATTCTTAGTATAAACCGTATCTTTCTCTTCGTCATTTACCAGATTCTCAGAACGTAACTGTGCTCCTTTGATTGGTGTTTCCGTTAATAAAATGGAGGTGAAGAAATCCTGTTTGAAAGCAACATAGGTTACGTCTTCGGCAGTAGTTTCATCTAATTTACTTGCGGCGCTTAAATAGTTGTCTTTTCCTTCTTCGTATTCGTAAACCAACTCTGTATAACGGTTTTCGTAGCTGATACTTTTCTCATTACGGAAAGCTTTTAACTGCCAGTCTAAATCAAGCGGTTTGGAAGTATTGATAACATTGCTTAAGCCTTGTGAACGGATGGAAAAATCCATCATGTAATCGTTTGGCTTCAGCACATAACGGTATTCTAAAAACTGGTCTGCACCCGCTTTTAAACGCATGGTCAAAACCTGATTTTCGCCTTCTTTAGTATACGCTGGTTCGAAATACAGGTCTTTTGTATTTAAAACACGGTTATCTTTTGTCTGGAATTGAATATTAAAACTAGCGTTGTTGCCTTTGATGATTTCAATTGGTTTTTTGGAACCTTTATTGAATTGCTCAAAATCAGTCACTTTTGCATCAACAATGTAACCTCCTTTATTAGCAATTTTAAGAGAAAGCAATTTGCTGTTTAAATCTGTAGTAGCTTCTTTAGCAGAAGGCAGGGAAGCCGAATAAGCAAAAGCGCCTAAAGTTCCCTGCAAGGCTTTTACTTTTAAAGAATCCGTTTTAGTGGTGTCGGTAAGTACATTTGCTACCGCCTGCTCTTTTACTTTTTCAGTTTTTTCGATTTTTGCCTTTGCAGCATCTGCCTCCATGGATTTTTTCTCTTCGGACATGTTGTTAAACATCATCCAAATCATTAATCCGGCAATCAATACAAATCCTAAAATAGTTTTAAGATCTAATTTTTTTTCTTCCATTATTACTTATTATTGTTTTTGTCGGTATTTCTTAGCAACCGACTTTATTTTTCACCGCTGCTGCCACAAAACTGACAAACAACGGATGCGGATTGGCTACCGTACTCTTATATTCCGGATGGTACTGAACGCCGATGAAGAAAGGATGATCCTCTAATTCTACGATTTCCACCAGACCGGTATCAGGGTTAATCCCTGTTGATTTTAATCCTGCATTTTCCAGCGCCTCTAAATACTCACCATTGAATTCGTAACGGTGACGGTGACGCTCTAAAATATCGGTTTTCCCGTAAATGCTGTGCGCCAGCGTATTTTCTTTCAGGTGACATTTCCACGCACCCAAACGCATTGTTCCTCCTTTATCGGTAATATTTTTTTGCTCTTCCATGATGCTTATTACCGGGTGCGAAGTACTTTCGTTCATCTCCGTTGAATTTGCATCTGCATAGTCTAAAACGTTTCTTGAATATTCAATAACCGCCATTTGCATCCCTAAACAGATTCCGAAAAACGGAATATTGTTCTCTCTTGCATAACGAACCGTTTCAATTTTCCCTTCGATCCCGCGACCGCCAAATCCAGGAGCAACTAATATGCCATCCAATCCTTTCAGATGATTCTCTGCCGTTTTGGCATCTAAATGCTCGGAATGGATGCTGATGACGTTCACTTTTGTCTCATTGGCTGCACCTGCATGGATGAAAGCTTCCAGAATCGATTTGTATGAATCCTGCAATTCCACATATTTACCCACTAAACCGATATTTACTTCATGTTTCGGGTTTTTCAATTTGTGCAGGAACTCATTCCACTGTGATAAATCCGGTGAGTTTTTCTCAGGCAGATCTAATTTCTTCAAAGCTACCCTGTCTAATCCTTCTTCTAACATCAAATTTGGCACATCATAGATTGTTGATGCATCGATGGACTGGATAACCGCTTCTTTTTTCACATTACAGAACAAGGCCAATTTCTGACGCAGATCCTGAGATATTTCATGCTCGGTACGGCAAACCAGGATATCGGCTTTGATACCGCTTTCCATTAAGGTTTTCACCGAGTGTTGTGTCGGTTTCGTTTTTAATTCTCCCGCAGCAGCCAAATACGGTACAAGCGTTAAGTGAATAACGATTCCATTATTCTCGCCTAATTCCCATACTAACTGACGTACGGATTCTATGTAAGGAAGTGATTCAATATCACCCACTGTTCCACCAATTTCAGTAATCACGATATCATAATCACCCGATCTTCCAAGCAACTGCATGCGCTCTTTGATTTCGTTGGTGATATGAGGTACAACCTGTACTGTCTTACCTAAAAACTCACCGCGACGCTCTTTTTCAATAACGGAAAGATATACTCTTCCTGTGGTTACATTATTTGCCTGTGAAGTAGGAACATTCAAGAATCTTTCATAATGTCCCAAATCTAAATCCGTTTCCGCGCCATCATCCGTTACATAACATTCTCCGTGCTCGTATGGATTTAACGTTCCCGGATCTACGTTAATGTAAGGATCAAATTTTTGAATTGTTGTTCGGTACCCTCTTGCCTGCAATAGTTTTGCTAAAGAAGCTGCGATAATTCCTTTTCCAAGTGAAGAAGTCACACCTCCGGTAACAAAAATATACTTCGTTTGATTCATGTGTTGTATTTATTGTGTTGTTGTTGCTGTAAAAAACCTGGCAAAAATACGATTATAATTCGATTTATAGATTGTTGGATTCTTAGATTTTTAGAAAATAACGAATAATTAACTATTAGCTCCTAAGTAGCTCATTATCTGATATCAACCTACTTATTTAGGTTTTGGAAAGTTGCGTCGTATGTTTCTTACCAATTCTTCCAGCCCATTCAGTTTAAGCTCGTGAACCAATTTCAGCTGATCGCCTAACTGCCCTTTAGGAAAACCTTTATTACTGTACCATACCACGTAATATTCGGGAAGGTCAATAAGAAAATACCCTTCGTACTTTCCGAAGGGCATTTTTGTATGTGCTAGTTTTATAAGGAGTTCCTGTTGACTATTCATTTTTTTAAAAAGAGAAAAGAAGAAAGACGCAAGAACAAAGACAAAACCCGCATTCCTTATACATCTGATCTATTCTACTCTATATTCTATTTTCTTTATTCTTGACTCTATTCTCTCTCCTACTTCCAGTTAAAAACAATTTCTTTTCTAATATCCGGATGCAGGCTGAAGAAAACGGGACAGGTCATTGCCGTTCTTTCCAGTATCGTTTTGGTTTTATCATCCGCAGCAATTCCCATATCAAAGGTAACATGGATTTCTGTAATTCTTCTTGGATCCGGCCCCATAACTTTCGTTACTTCGGCTGTGGCGCCTGTAAAATCAACTTCTAAATCACGGGCTTTGATTCCCATTACCGTAAGCATACAGGTAGCCAAAGCGTTTGCGACAGAATCGGTTGGAGAAAAAGCCTCCCCTTTACCAAAATTATCCGTTGGTGCATCTGTGATGATTGTATTTCCGGATTGTAAATGTATTGATGAAGTTCTCAAATCACCTAAATACGTCACTTTTGAAGTTGCCATTATTTTGCTTCTTTTAATGTTAAATCCTCATCGTAATACAACAGGTAAACACCTTTATTGTAATAGCCTCCATCAAGATTTACATAATTAAATTTGCTTTCGATTTGCTCGGAAGCTTTCTCATTAACCGATTCCTTGTAACCGCCGTCCTGGAACAATCTTAGGATAACATCGAAAGTCACGTCAAAGCCTCTGGTTGCGAAACGGTTCGGGAAAATATTATTTTTCTTTTTGAAAACTTTAGCGAAAATAGCGGCCTGCGATGTCTCATTATCTCTTGAAACGGAAGGATATAATAATTTTAGTTTCGTCAACTTACTTAACGGAATCTCTTCAAAATCAAGCGTTTCGTTTTTTTCTAATGTAACCAGCTGCACCGGGTATTCTGCGGAAGCGGAAACTAAGATATTGCACGTACTCAACACCATTCCTGTTTTCTCCGATTCGAGAATAACGTAATTGGTCTTGTTCTTATCCATCAAGCTTTTTATGTTTTCCAGCGTTGGAACGCCTTTATCGCTTATTTCTGCAATTTTTACGGATGGATAATTTTCGATGATGTATTGTTTTGAACTTCCTTTCTTCGGATCGATGATGGCGATAATGTTTCCGTTTTTCTGCATCATGAAATCAAACATCTTTTGCTTGACGTCGACCGAGTTCGGCATTGACTGGAACAGATTTGAATATGGCTTACCTCTTTCGTTTGATAAAGGCGAAATTACCGGCGTATTATATTTCTCCAATAAACTTGCGGTGGTTTCTACGTGATTTTGGAAGAAGGGACCAATGATGGCATCTGTTTTCGAGAAGTCATTTGTTGAAATTAATGAGGCTACCGCGGATGAATTTTTCGACTCTTCCGAATCTAATATCTTCACTGTCAATGGCAATCCCAATGTACGGGCGGAATCAATTGCGATTAAGGCTCCTGCATAAAAATCCAGTGTCATGTTCAGGAACTTGTCTTTTTTCAGACGCTCTGTTACTGAATTTACTGAATCCGCTTCAATTTTATCTATATGGAAAGGCAACAGCAGCACTAACTCTTTGCCTTCACTTTTATTCATCGTCTTGATGATATCGGCTTGTTCTTTATTTGGGTTGATTTGGTTGAATTTGGCATTCGACGGCACTTTAATCACCATTCCGATTTTCACACCGCCTGCTAAATCAGGATTCACGGCTAACAATTGGTCTTGGGATAGTCCGCTTGCTTTTGTTAAGCTGTAAAGTGTTTCTTTGGGCTGTACGGTATAATCCATATACTGAACAACTGTTTTTACCTGGGCTGGAGCCGATTTTGCAGCGACCGGAGTATTTTTGCTTAAGCGTAAATTTTGCCCGATTTCAAGATTTTCTTTGATTTCAGGGTTTAAGGTTTCCAGTTCTTCAACCGTTAAGCCGTATTTTTTTGCAATGGCATATTTGGTTTCCTTCGGCTCTACTAAATGATATTTCGCAGTCGAAGTTACAGTTGATTTAACTGCAGCAACGGGTTTATCCACTTTTTTCGTCGTGAAAACAACAATTGTCTGACCCAGTTTCAATCCTTCTTTTTCAACTTCCGGATTGTTTTTTTTGATCGATTCTACAGTTGTATCATATTTATTAGCGATACTAAATAATGTTTCCTTTGCTTCTACCACATGATAGACGCGAGTTTCCTTTCCGGTTACTTTCGGAGTTTCTTTTACTGCGGCAGTCGGATTGCTTTTAGCAGGCGCACTTGCTTTTGCAGGAATAAGAATGATTGCATTTTCATTGACGCCGTTTTTAGCATCGGGATTTAAACGATAGATATCATAAGGTGTAACATTGTATTTTCTTGAGATAGAACTTACTGTTTCCCCTTTTTCCACTTTATGTTCTTTATAGTCCTTCCCTTGGGAAAAAGCTGTTGCCGATACAAATAAAGTAGTACATAATCCAATAAAAAAATGCTTCATATGGTATTTTTTAAAACGAACAAGTCGTCACAAAGTTATAGATTGTAACGACTTATTCATAATTTTCTTAATTAATTTATTCCCACTCAATAGTAGCAGGCGGTTTCGAGCTGATATCGTATACCACTCTGTTCACACCTTTTACTTTATTGATGATTTCATTTGAAATTTTCATTAGGAAGTCATACGGTAAGTGTACCCAGTCCGCAGTCATTCCGTCAGTGGATTCCACCGCGCGCAGCGCTACTACTTTTTCATACGTACGCTCATCGCCCATTACACCTACACTGTTTACCGGCAATAGGATTGCTCCCGCCTGCCAGACTTTGTCGTATAATCCGTGAGATTTCAATCCGCCGATGAAAATAGCATCAACTTCCTGAAGGATTCTCACTTTCTCAGGTGTAATATCGCCTAAGATTCGGATGGATAAACCTGGTCCAGGGAAAGGATGTCTTCCTAACAATTCCGGATCAATTCCTAATGTCGCCCCTACACGTCGCACTTCATCTTTGAAAAGCATACGTAAAGGTTCTGCAATCTTCAGTTTCATGAAATCCGGTAATCCGCCTACGTTGTGGTGTGATTTGATAGTTGCTGACGGGCCTTTTACAGAAACCGACTCGATTACGTCAGGGTAAATTGTACCCTGTGCTAACCATTTTACATCTTCCAATAAGTGTGCTTCGTCATCAAAAACCTCGATGAAAACGCGGCCGATGATCTTTCTTTTTGTTTCCGGATCGTCTACTCCTGCTAATTCGGACAAAAAGCGGTCAGAAGCATCTACTCCTTTCACGTTTAAGCCCATGTCTTTATATTGGTGTAAGACACTTTCGAATTCATTTTTACGCAAAAGACCGTTATTTACGAAAATACAGTATAAGTTCTTCCCGATAGCTTTGTTCAGTAAAACGGCAGCTACGGTGGAATCTACTCCTCCTGAAAGACCTAAGACTACTTTATCGTCTTTGATCTTTTCCTGCATTTCTGCTACTATTTCCTCAACGAAAGCGTTGGGCGTAAAGTTTTGAGGTACTTCAGCGATTTTCACTAAGAAGTTCTCAAGCATTTGCTTTCCGTCTGTTGAGTGAAATACTTCAGGATGGTATTGAATTGCATAGGTAGTTTCACCTTCAATTTTATAAGCTGCAAATTCCACATCATTGGTGCTTGCTAACTTAATACCGTTTGTTGGCAATGCTTTAATACTATCACTGTGGCTCATCCAAACCTGGCTGTTTTCGGCAACGCCATCAAAGAAAACTTCATTTTCTTTAATATAGGAAAGATTTGCTCTGCCATATTCTCTGGTATTGGAAGCAGCTACTTCACCTCCGCTGAAATGTGCCAGATACTGCGCTCCGTAACAAACCGCAAGCAAAGGCATTTTACCTCTGATTTGCGATAAATCAGGATGTGGCGCATCTTCTGCACGAACAGAAAAAGGGCTGCCTCCTAAAATTACAGCTTTATAACTTGATAAATCATCCGGGAAATGATTGTAAGGGAAAATTTCGCAGAATATGTTTAATTCGCGAACTCTGCGCGCAATAAGTTGTGTGTATTGCGAGCCAAAATCTAAAATAAGTACGTTGTGTTGCATGTGCAAAAATAGACATTTCCCGAAAAACTGAAAATTTAAATGCGCTAAATTTCCGTGAAGTGTAAAACTAATAGCAATGCAGGCCTGTTCCGATGATGACTTTCCTTCAGCTTATGCATAAAGTGACAGTGCTATATCCTCCACTTTAGCAGCACTTACTATCGAGGAAGAGTAATCTCCTGCATACTATATCTATGCTATATCCATACTATATCCATGACTTAAGCAGCAAGTATCAGTATGGTTTGCACGAACGGCACGGCAATTGATTATATTTAAAAAAAAACGTATTTTCGCAACATGATGACATCCAATGAAATTGAAGCAATAAAACAACTTTTAGCTTCCCCTAAGAAAATAGCGATTATTCCACACCGAAATCCGGATGGCGATGCCATGGGCTCTACGTTGGGACTGTACCATTTTTTGATGCAGAAAAACCATGAGGTAACGGTAATCTCGCCAAATGAATTCCCTGAGTTTTTAGCCTGGTTACCTGAATCGGAAAAAGTACTGATTTTCGAAAAGGACGCTCATAATTGTATTGAAATTTTAAAGCAGGCTGATATTGTATTCACCTTGGATTTTAACGCTTTGCACCGTGTGGGCGATTTTATGCAGGCCACTTTGCAGCACCTTCACACGACTTTTATCATGATTGACCATCATCAGGCGCCGGACAATTATGCTAATTATATGTTTTCCGACACCGGCTATGGTTCTACCTGTGAAATGGTCTATCATTTCATTCATCAGTTAGGCGAAGAAAAGCTGATTGACAAAAATGTTGCGACTTGTATCTATACCGGAATTGTAACCGATTCAGGATCGTTCCGCTTTCCGCTTACTACTACCACTACGCACCGTGTAGTGGCTGATTTGATTGAAAAAGGCGTTGAGAATACCTCCATCCATGTCTCTCTTTTCGATACCAGTTCGTATAACCGACTGCAATTGCTGGGCCGCGCTTTACAGAATATGAAACTTTTACCCGAATATAAAACATCTTATATTACACTAACACAGGAAGAATTGGACACCTTTGGCTATGAGAAAGGTGATACGGAAGGCATTGTAAATTATGGTCTGTCACTGAAAGGGTTTGATTTTACTGCGCTTTTCATCGAAAATAAAGAAGAAGGCATTATCAAGATCTCGTTCCGTTCTAAAGGCTCGTTTGATGTCAACCAATTTGCAAGAAATCATTTCAGCGGGGGCGGTCATATAAACGCTGCCGGCGGAAAATCATCCTTGTCCTTAGACGAAACAATACAACAATTTATTGCTATTTTAGCAACGGAAAAGAAAAACTGATACTGCGCTTTGCGGAAAATCGTTTTATAAACAAAATTGAATCATGAAAAAAATCCATATATACGGCGTCCTGTTCTCCGGCATTTTATTTGCCTGCTGCACACCAAAGCAGGAAGCCCGCAAACCCGTTTCGCATTCTTCGGGTACCTTTATGAAGGAATCCATAGAACGCAACAAGAAGCTAATCAGTAATGAAGAGCTTTTGATAAAAGACATTATCAAAAAAGATACGGCACAAAATTACATTGCTTCCCCAAAAGGTTACTGGTACCGTTACGATATCAAAAGTACAACAGAAACCGTTACCCCTAAAAAAGGTGATGTAGCCAGTTTTGATTACCAGGTTAGCGATCTGACTGGTAAAATAATATATACTTCTGAAGAACTTAAAACCCAAAATTATATTGTAGACAAGGAAAATATAATGATGGGATTGCGCGACGGCATCAAGCTGATGAAAAAAGGCGAGAAAGTTACCTTCCTTTTCCCATCACACATGGCTTATGGCTATCATGGCGATAATGAACAGATTGGTACCAACCAGCCTATTATCTGCACGGTAACTCTGAACGACATTAAACCCGCAACAGTACAACCCTAAATAACAATTACCTACAATAATGAAAAAAGCAATTTCAGCACTTCTTTTAGTTACGCTTACTTTATTTATTTCCTGCAAAGAAAAAAACGACAATTTAGCCGATGGACTTTACGCTTGCATCGAAACTTCAAAAGGAGACATTATCGTTTCGCTTGAATATTTCAAAGCACCCGTGACCGTTGCTAATTTCGTGACCCTTGCCGAAGGAAAAAACCCTTTTGTGAATGCTAAATACAAAGGAAAACCTTTTTATGACGGACTAACATTCCACCGTGTAATACCGGGATTCATGATTCAGGGAGGCGATCCGGATGCTAACGGAACCGGTGGACCAGGCTACAAATTTAAGGATGAGATTGATCCTTCACTGAAACACAATGACAGCGGCGTTTTATCAATGGCCAATGCCGGCAAAAACACCAACGGAAGCCAGTTTTTCATCACGCATACCGCTACTCCGAATCTTGATGGCATCCATACCGTTTTCGGAAAAGTGGTTGAAGGAATGGATGTTGTGGCAGCCATCGAAGGAAATGATGAGATCACAAAAGTTTCCATCATCAGAAAAGGCGCTAAAGCTTCTGCTTTTGATGCTCCGAAAGTTTTCAAGAATTATTACGATACTGAAGCGGTTGAATTAAAGAAGATTGCAGAGAAAACTGCTAAAATAAAAACCGACAAAGTTGCCGAATTCAGTGAATTGAGAGCAAAATCGATTAAAACAGAATCGGGTTTACAATATGCATTTATCAAAAAAGAAAATCAGCCGAAACTGGCTCCGGGTACGCGCGTACTGTTCAGTTATGCCGGATATTTTGAAAATGGCGAGCTTTTTGATACCAATTACAGCGATATAGCAAAATTATACGGAATATATGATGAAATGCGTGAACAACAGGGAGGCTATGGACCTTTCCCATTTGATTACGGAAAAAAAGAAGGACTGATTCCGGGCTTTATTGAAGGAATGGAAAAAATGTCCACCGGTGATAAGGTGATTTTATTTATACCTTCTTATCTGGCTTATGGTGAAAGAGGTGCGCAAGGCGTAATTCCGCCAAACACCAATCTGGTATTTGAAATTGAACTTTCAGCAACAAAATAATTATATAATGGGACAAATCCTGAAAATCCCGGCATACTGCAAAAAGAGTAAGGTGAGATTACACACATAAAATGAAAAACAAGATTCTGTTTTTATTATTTTTAGGAATGATGAGCGGCTATGCTCAAAAAGCTAAAAAAACTACTGCCACTAAAGCAAAAACAACAAAAACGGTTACTGCTAATGCTGCTAACAACGAGGGTATTTTTGCAGAAATGGAAACCACAAAAGGAAAAATTACCTTACAACTGGAATACAAAAAAACACCGGTAACTGTGGCGAATTTCGTTTCTCTTGCCGAAGGAAAAAACACTATCGTACAAGAGTCGCTAAAGAGCAAACCTTATTATGACGGACTGAAATTTCACCGTGTAATCAAGGATTTCATGATTCAGGGTGGTGATCCTCAAGGAACAGGTGCTGGTGGCCCGGGTTACAATTTCTTCGATGAAACACGTAAAGACCTGAAACACGATGTTCCCGGAATTTTATCTATGGCGAATTCTGATCCTCAGGGCAAGGAAGCATACTCCAACACAGGAAGCACAAACGGAAGCCAATTCTTCATTACACATGCTGCTACACCTTGGTTAGACGGAAAACATACCGTTTTTGGAAAAGTAACACAGGGAATGGATGTTGTGAATAAAATTGCGCAGGATGATCAGATTATTAAAGTGACTATCATCCGTAAAGGAAAAGAAGCTAAGAAATTTGACGCTGCTAAAGTTTTCGCAGATTATTATGCAACTAAAGATGTTGTAGAGAAAAAAATAGCGGCAGAGCAAGCCGAAAAAGCTAAAAAGCAAGCCGAACTTGATGCTTTAAAAGATAAAGAATACAACGACAAGTATGCTCCCGTAATGGAGGCGAAAAAAGCGGAATTTGCAAGATTGAAGCCAACTGCAACCAAAACAGCAAGCGGTTTACAATATGTTATCCTTAAAAAAGGAAGCGACAAAAAACCGGCTGCAGGAGCACAGGTAAAGATTAGCTACGCAGGCTATTTCGAAAACGGAAAATTATTCGATACCAGCTTTGAAGACGTTGCCAAATTATACGGTAAACACGATCCAATGCGTGCACAACAAAATGGTTACGCTGGTTTCCCTTTCACTTACGGAAACAAGACAGGATTGATCCCTGGTTTTATTGAAGGATTGGAAAACATGAATTCAGGAGACAGAGCCTTAATCTTTATCCCGGCAAACCTTGCTTATGGACAAAGAGGCGCCGGAAACATTATCCCGCCGAATACCGATTTGATTTTCGAATTGGAAATGACAGAACCTGCTCCAACAAAATAAACTGCTTTTACCCATATAAAAAGGCACATTCAAATTAAGATGAATGTGCCTTTTTTTACTATGTCTCTGTTTTTATATTTATCCGGAAAACTTCCAGTCGAATTCGTCTTTATTGGTGAAGATTGCGCCGACTTCCACTTTGATGACTTCCCCGAATTCCGCGATCAGCATTATCCAGTTGTCTTCATTAAAATAGCTTTCTACGCCGTCTTCTTCCACTACTTCCCATGATTTATAGGGTAACTCACTTTGTATTTCCTTCGGTGTTCGTCCTATAACTTTGTTACCGAAAAGCGTTGTATCGGGATGCGAGATTACTATATAACCTAAACGGTACTCTTCATCATCATAAAACGTCAGTCGCATTTTATACTGATCATATAAGTAAACGACATTATCATCTTCGTCTTTAAACTGCTTGCTGGGCTTGCCATATACTGCTACAACGTGCTGTTGCTGCATTCCGAAAACCAACTCACCCACGCCATTTTTAGGATTGATATTCATAGCTTTTTATTTTACACAAAGGTAAGGTTTTTCAGCTTTAGAACTTTTCCCCCGATATCATTTTGTTGTATCTTCGTTTTGAAGGATTTACTATTTCCGAAAAACAAGAATCATGGATAAAAACAAAGTTGCCGTTGCGCTATTTAATAAGCTCGCAGAAGGATATCAGGAAAAATATATGGATGTGAATCTGTATGGGGAAACGTTTGATTTATTCTGCGAAACTATTAAGAAAAAACATGCTGAAATTTTAGAAATCGCATGCGGACCGGGAAATATCACGAAGTATTTGCTAAACAAACGACCTGATTTTAAACTATTGGGAACTGATTTATCCGAAAATATGCTGACCCTCGCCAAAAAAAATAATCCGACTGCCCAATTCCAGATGATGGATTGCAGGGATATTGGATCAATTGAGAAAAAGTATGATGGAATCATGTGCGGTTTTGTGATGCCCTATCTTTCGAAAGATGAAACGTTGCAGCTTATAAGTGACACCTCAAAAATCTTAAACAAAAACGGGCTTTTTTATATAAGCACGATTGAAGACGACTACAACAAATCGACTTTTAAAAAAGGAAGTACGGGCGAAGAAATATTCATGCATTATCATGAAGCGGAGTATCTCACAAAAGCCTTAAAGGAAAATAATTTTAGAATCCTGAAAGTCGACCGTAAAGAGTATGTGATCGCAGACGGTACCCCAACCACAGATCTGATTTTGATTGCTGAAAAAATATTTTAATGAAAAATAATTAATATTTATTGTTTTTCAATAAATTTTTATTGATATTTGTCCTGTCAATTATTAAACAATAAAATTTATGAAAACAAAAACAAAGCAAATTCTGTCTGTAATGCATGTTATTGCATGGATCATATTTCTTGGTTTGTGCATAAAAACCGGGGCTATTCTCTATTCTACTTTTGTGAGTCTTTATATCAATCCGGTAGGCGCTCAAAATCTTCATTTGGGATTGGATTTATCCGGCCTTTATAATTTCGACAAAGGGCATTATGTTTCTTTGGTGCTTTTTATAGTTTTGCTTTCCGCATTAAAAGCACTTATTTTTTACTTACTGATTAAGATTTTTTTAAAGATCAATTTCGTCCATCCGTTCAGCACTGAAGTATCGGTTCTGATATCTAGGATCAGCTATATAGCCTTATCCATCGGCATACTGACTTTGATAGCAAACAGCTATTGTGATTGGCTGACCAAGGGAGGGATTTCTTTCCCGGATTTAGCGGATTATCTAGGCGGAGCTGGTGAATTTCTTCTTTTAGGAGGGATTGTCTTTATGATTGCGCAAGTCTTTAAAAGAGGAATGGAGATACAATCCGAAAACGAATTAACCGTGTAAGTTATGCCAATAATTGTCAATTTAGATGTCATGATGGCAAAAAGAAAAATGTCATTGAATGAACTTTCAGAGAAGGTGGATCTTACCTTATCCAACCTTTCGATCTTGAAAACGGGTAAAGCAAAAGCTATACGCTTCAGTACGCTGGAAGCCATTTGCGAAGTGCTGGAATGCCAGCCCGGAGATATATTAGAGTTTACTAAGTAAAAATATAAAATCCCTCCAAAGAGGGATTTTATATTTTTAAGAATTATCACATACTCCCCGTTTTCTGTGCATTGTTTAAACTGCAATTTAAGTATCTTTGCAAGAAGCCCCCGAAATCACACTGAAAATCAGGTCCATATGAAAAACTTTTTCGCTGCAGTACTGCTCATCATAGGCTTTGAATCATTTGCCCAGCACTATGTTTTAGACAACACCTTTGGCGTAAATGGGGTAAAATTATATGACGGAAACACTTTTTTCCCGACCAAGGTTATTCTGGAAGGCGAAAGTTATTACTTTATTTCGGCAGACAGACTTTGCAAAGTCAATTATAACGGCAGCATCGATACTGCTTTCGGCAATTCCGGTTTTATAAGCCTTGTGTTCTCCAACTATACCTTTAGCTTTAGCGACATAAAGTATATAAATAATTCCATTTACCTTTTAGGGGAAGCGACTACCTCTGGCGGTAAGGATCTATTCATTGCCAAAGTCACTCTTTCAGGGCAGCTGGATACTGCTTTCGGAAACGGTGGTATGGCGATTTACAATTTTGGCATGGATGAAAAAGTTTCTGATTTTACGGTAGACGCTTCAGGCAAGCTCTTTTGTATCGGAACAAAAACAAACGCGACAACGTATGATTCGAGACTGATGCACTTTAAGCTGAATCCCGACGGGACTTTAGACTATACCTATGACGCGTCCGGTTTTAAAGAGCTGCTCGTAAACACCAAGACTTCCGGAAAAGCGATATTTCCCTTTGAAGGAAACTTTATTGTTGTAGGAATCGCCACCCGATATAACACAGTAGTTTACAACGAGCTTTTGGTATCAAAAATTGATTCTAACGGTAGTATAATTACCGGTTTTGGCTCCAACGGAAGCAAGGTAAAAGCACTTTCGGGAGGTATGTCCATTACTCTGAATGATGTTTATCTCTTAAATAATGATATCCATGTAAGGTATTTTTATGCCTATTCCTTCAACGGTCAGGGAAGCAGCGTTATCAGTTTCAACTTATTGAATGATACCCAAAATTATCATTTTGGAACGTATTATTCTTCTTTTATGAAACCTTATAATGACGGTATTTATATATCAGGCATTAGTAGGTGTAATTCTGGACCTTGTTCCGGAGATGCTTTTCTAACCAAGA
>NZ_CAMLMK010000017.1 GCF_946481155.1 uncultured Flavobacterium sp. | reverse complement strand
ATCTGAAATCTGAAATCTGAAATCTGAAATCTGAAATCTGAAATCTGAAATCTGAGTACAAAATCATTCTAAAAACCCAAAATTTCTGCTTTGCCACTAAGTAAAAATTCAATACATTAGCGAGCGAAAATAATTACACAACACACTATGAAAAATACAGCATTAACGCACGTTCACGAAAGTTTAGGAGCTAAAATGGTTCCGTTTGCAGGCTATAATATGCCTGTGCAATATGAGGGAGTAAACATTGAGCACGAAACGGTTCGCAACGGCGTGGGTGTTTTTGACGTTTCCCACATGGGAGAATTCTTTTTGAAAGGCGAAAACGCATTAGCTTTAATCCAAAAAGTAACTTCAAATGATGCTTCAAAATTAGTAGACGGAAAAGCGCAGTATTCTTGCCTGCCGAATAACGAAGGCGGAATTGTTGACGACTTAATCGTATATAAAATTGCAGACAATCACTATATGTTAGTGGTAAATGCTTCCAATATTGAAAAAGACTGGAACTGGATTTCATCGCACAACGATTTGGGCGTAGACATGCAAAACCTTTCTGATGGTTACTCCTTATTGGCCATCCAAGGGCCAAAAGCTGCAGAAGCAATGCAATCACTGACTTCAATCGATTTGGCTGCTATGCCTTATTATTCGTTTCAGATTGGAGAATTTGCAGGCGTAAAAGATGTTACTGTTTCTGCAACGGGTTATACCGGTTCAGGAGGATTTGAGATTTACTTCAAAAACGAAGATGCTGAAACGATCTGGAACAAAGTTTTCGAAGCCGGTGCTGCTTTCGGAATCAAACCTATCGGATTGGCTGCCCGTGATACTTTACGTTTAGAAATGGGCTTTTGCTTATACGGAAACGATATCAACGATACGACTTCTCCGCTTGAAGCAGGTTTAGGATGGATTACGAAATTCGACAAAGATTTCACCAATTCGGCTAATCTGAAAAAACAAAAAGAAGAAGGCGTTACCAAGAAATTAGTTGGTTTTGAAATGGTGGAAAGAGGTATCCCCCGTCACGATTACGAAATCGCAGATGCTAACGGAAATATAGTAGGTGTTGTAACTTCCGGAACACAGTCGCCTTCCTTAGGAATTGCTATTGGAATGGGCTATGTTCCAACGGCTTTAGCTACTCCGGATTCAGAAATTTATATCCGAATCAGAAACAAAGACATTAAAGCGAAAGTGGTTAAAATGCCGTTTTATAAAAAATAAAAATAGTTCCTCAATTGCTGAGTTACTAAGTTGCTAAGTTTTTTTTAAATTCCATTTAAAGAATTATTTTTGCAGCTTAAAGTTTCAAACTAAGAAACTCAGTCACTTTAAAATAATAAACTCCGAATAGAAATGGGAAGAGCGTTTGAATTTAGAAAAGCGAGAAAAATGAAACGTTGGTCGGCAATGGCCAAAACGTTTACGCGAATTGGAAAAGATATCGTAATGGCCGTTAAGGAAGGCGGACCAAATCCGGAGACTAACTCCAGATTAAGAGCGGTTATCCAAAATGCGAAATCGGCTAATATGCCAAAAGATAACGTGGAGCGTGCAATTAAGAAAGCATCAGACAAAGATACGGCCAACTTTAAGGAAGTATTGTTTGAAGGCTATGCACCACATGGAATTGCTATTCTTATTGAAACTGCTACTGACAACAATAACAGAACCGTTGCCAACATCAGAAGTTATTTCAACAAATGCAACGGGACTATGGGAACTCAGGGCTCCGTTGAGTTTATGTTCGATCACACTTGTAACTTCCGTATTCCAGCTGAAGGTCAGGATGTGGAAGAACTTGAATTAGAAATGATTGACTTCGGTGTGGAAGAAATATTCGCTGATGAAGACGGCATCTTAATGTATGCGCCTTTCGAAAGCTTTGGTGCCATCCAAAAAGAACTGGAGAACAGAAACATCGAAATCCTATCTTCAGGGTTTGAGCGTATTCCGCAAATCACTAAAGAACTGACTGCTGACCAAGTAGCTGATGTTGAGAAATTGTTAGAGAAAATTGAAGAGGATGATGATGTGATGAACGTTTATCACACGATGCAGGAATAAGTAGACTTCTTAGATTTTTAGATCGTTAGATTTTTAGATATTAAACTCCGAAGTATTTCTTCGGAGTTTTTTTGTTGATAATTGTCATTCCGACGCAAGGAGGAATCTCATAATCTTAGGTAATTTTATTATGTGATTTCTCCCTCCGGTAGAAATGACAATAGGTCTTTTGGGTAACTATAAAAAAACAAAAAACTCCACTTTTCAGCGGAGTTCCTTTATTTCTGACAATCTAAGAAGTCTAAAAATCTAACTATCTAAGACGTCTATTTTATGAATTCGATTTTCTGAGCTTCTTCCGCATTTACGCTGTCAAAGAAACCTTGCTCGTTCATCCATTCATCACTGAACACTTTACTCATGTAACGTGATCCGTGGTCAGGGAAAATAACGATTACGTTGCTGTTTTCGTCAAACTCACCTTCTTCAGCAAATTGCTTGATGGCCTGCATTGCTGCACCTGATGTGTATCCTACGAATAAACCTTCTTTTTTAGCAATCTCACGGGCAGTGTGTGCACTTTCCTCGTCGGTTACTTTGGTGAATTTATCGATAGAATCGAAATCAGTAGCAGAAGGAATTAAATTCTTTCCTAAACCTTCGATTCTGTATGGATAGATTTCGTCGTTGTCAAACTCTCTTGTTTCATGATATTTTTTCAATACCGAACCAAAAGCATCAACACCAAAAACCTTGATATTCGGATTTTGCTCTTTTAAATAACGTGCTGTTCCGGAAATAGTACCTCCCGTTCCGCTGCAGGCAACAAAATGGGTAATCTTTCCTTGTGTCTGTTCCCAAATTTCAGGGCCTGTGGTTTTATAATGCGCGTCAACATTCAGGTCGTTAAAGTACTGATTGATATAAACCGAACCTTTCGTTTCTTCATGTAAACGTTTTGCAACATTATAATAGGAACGGGAATCGTCTGCGGAAACATGGGCAGGGCATACATATACCTTCGCACCCATAGCTCTCAACATATCAATTTTATCTTTTGAAGATTTTGAGCTAACAGCCAGTACGCAATCATAACCTTTAATAATGCTTACCATCGCTAAGCTAAAGCCTGTATTTCCCGAAGTGGTCTCAATAATTGTATCGCCGGGTTTTAAAATCCCTCTTCTTTCAGCTTCTTCAATTATATAAAGAGCAATCCTGTCTTTTGTGGAATGTCCCGGATTAAAGGCTTCTACTTTTGCATAAAAGTTACCTTTTAATCCTTCGGTGATTGTATTAAGCTTAATAAGGGGCGTATTTCCTATTAATTCCAATACGTTATTATAGGCTTTTATTTCTTCTTTCATAAAAAATAAATTACTCAAGATGTGAATATAATCATTTTTGGAAAATTCACAACCTTGCAAATGTATAAAAAATTCTTTATCTACTTTTTAATTCCTTCTAAATCTAACAAAAAAGTATACTCTTTGGTCACTTCCTTTATGGCTTCAAACCTACCGGAAGCTCCTCCGTGACCTGTGTCCATATTTATATCCATAAATAACTGACTGTCTCCCAGCTTCATAACTCGTAATTTAGCCACCCATTTTGCCGGTTCCCAATATTGCACCTGAGAATCATGCAATCCGGTTGTCACTAACATATTTGGATATTTTTGTGCAACAACATTATCGTAAGGCGAATAGGACAACATATAATCGAAATATTCCTTGTCATTTGGATTGCCCCACTCATCATATTCACCGGTTGTAAGCGGAATAGTATCATCCAGCATCGTTGTCACAACATCCACAAAAGGTACCTGAGCGATTATTCCATTGTACAGTTCCGGAGCCATATTGATAATCGCGCCCATCAGCAATCCGCCTGCAGAACCTCCTTCCGCATATAAATGTGCTGCAGAAGTATAATTTTGCTCGATTACGAATTTGGAACAATCGATAAAATCGGTAAAAGTGTTCATTTTTTTCAGCAGTTTTCCATTGTCATACCATTGACGACCTAAATCTTCACCGCCACGAATATGAGCGATGGCGTAAATAAATCCTCTATCCAGTAAACTCAGGCGGATTGAAGAAAAATAAGGATCCATTGAAGCACCGTAAGAACCGTATGCGTACAACAATAACGGATTCTTACCGTCCTTCACAATTCCATTTCGGTACACCATTGAAATTGGCACTTTCGTTCCGTCCTGTGCGGTTGCCCAAATACGTTCTTCGGTATAGTTGTGCTTATCGAATTTTCCGCCAAGAACTTCCTGCTCTTTCATGATATTTTTTTCCTTGGTACGCATGTTGAAATCAATAACCGAAGAAGGCGTTGCCATCGATTGGTAGCTGTAGCGCAAAATTTCCGTGTCAAAATCTACATTCGTAGTCGTATAAGCGGTGTAAGTTTCAATTTCGAAAGGCAAATAATAATCCCCTTCCCCGCTCCAAGGCATGATTCGGATTTTATTCAGACCGTTATTACGTTCCTCAACTACCAGATAATCTTTGAAAATCTCAATACCTTCCAGCAAAGTATCTTCCCTGTGCGGAATCAAATCAACCCAATTTTCTCTTCCGGTAGCATTTTCAGGAGTTTTCATCAATTTGAAATTGGTGGCTTTATCCTTATTTGTTACCACATAAAAATTATCACCATAATGAGAAATGGAATATTCTAATCCTCGTGTTCTTTTCTGGAACAGCTGAAATTCGCCATCCGGATTATCCGATCTTAAGATTTGATATTCAGAAGTTAATGTACTTGAAGAACCAATTACAAGATACTTCTTGGATTTTCCTTTGTAGACGAAAACAGAAAAAGTATCATCTTTTTCATGATAAACTACCACATCTTCATTGGCTTCCGAACCTAATTTATGCTTGTAAATTTTCTCGGAACGAAGCGTAACAAGATCTTTTCTGGTGTAAAACAACGTTTTGTTATCAGCTGCCCAAGTAGAACCTCCGGTAGTTTTTTCCAGTTTTACCGGAAGAATGTCTCCGGTCTCAAGGTTTTTAATCTGAATGGTATATTCACGTCTGGAAACCGTATCGACAGCAAAAGCACACCATTTATTATCTTCAGAAACGCTCAGACCGCTCAATTGGAAGTAGGCATGTCCTTTCGCCATTTCATTTCCGTCGAACATAATTTCTTCCGGAGCTTCCAGAGTTTCTTTTTTTCGGGAATAAATCGGGTAATCTTTCCCTTTTTCGAAACGGGTAATGTAGTAATAACCGTTGTATAAATAAGGCACGGAGCTGTCGTCTTCTTTTATTCTTGACTTCATTTCCTCAAACAAATCGGCCTGGAATTGCTTGGTATGCGCCGTCATAGCATTGTAATACTCGTTTTCTTTGTTCAGATAATCAATCACTTCCGGATTTTCCCTTTCGTTTAACCAATAGTAATTATCTGTACGAACGATTCCGTGTTTTTCCAGTATTTTAGGTTTTACGGCCGCAACCGGAGGAGTAATTGTATTTGTCATTTTTGGATTTTATTTTGTGCATTATAGCCTACAAAAGTACGCCAAACACAGCTTAAAAGGAATTGTTTCCCTATTTAAATGTAAATATCTATTGGCAATTTAATAATTTTGCCATTCATTAACCATTAAATTTATTAACATGTTTGGAGATATCATGGGTATGATGGGTAAGCTTAAAGAAACCCAACAAAAAATTGAAGAAACAAAGAAAAGACTTGATACCGTTTTGATTGACGAGCAAAGCAATGACGGGCTTTTAAGAGTAACACTAACGGCCAATCGCACCGTAAAATCAATAACTATAGACGATAGCCTGCTGGAAGACAAAGAGCAGCTGGAAGATTATATGGTTTTAGTTATGAACAAAGCCATTGCAAAGGCTACCAATGTAAATGAAGCCGAATTAGGAGCTGTAGCCAAAGACGGCATGCCGAATATTCCGGGTATGGATATGTTTAAGTAAAAAATGGCGGTTATTAAACCGCCATTTTTTATTTCTTCTTTTTATCTGATTTTGACTTATGTCGTAAAACCTTAGCCTCAATATAGAAAATAGTTTCTTCTGCCATGTTTTTCGCCTGATCGCCCACTCGCTCCAGTTTTCGGATGATGGATAGCAAGTATAAAGCCTGATCTATCTTGTCCGGGTTTTCTTTACAGTATTTCGCAATAACACCATTTGCTTTTTTATTGATTTGGTCTAAAACCTCATCTTCCTTAAAAATTTTACGTGCCATTTTGGTATCTTCTTTTACAAAAGCTTCCAAAACATTTTCCATCATTGAAATAGATGCCATGAACATCTCATTAACACGTGCAATTTCCAATAAATCTTTATCAAAATCGCTGGCTATTTCTTTTACAAATTTAGCAATGCCTTCAGCAATGTCTCCAGTTCGTTCTAAATTAGAATTGATTTTTAAAACCGCCAGGACAAAGCGTAAATCCATGGCAACAGGATTGAAAAGCGCAAAAACGTTTTCGCAGTTTCGATCCAGTTTTAATTCATAAGAATTAACTCGTTTTTCATTGGCAATTACTTCACGTGCTAAATCTTTATCTAAAGTCTGCAACGATTCATGCGCTTTTTGCAATTGCAAATTAACCAAAAGCCATAATTCAATTAACTCTTCTTTTAAATTTTGTATTTCGTTATCTAACTGTGTCATGTGGTATATTTTTTAAGGAATTATAAACAGAATTTAATTTTGACTTTTAATAAAATCAACCAAAACGTCCTGTTATATAATTTTGTGTACGTTCTTTTTTAGGATTGGTAAACAGATTTTTGGTTTTATCGTATTCAATCAATTCTCCCATATAGAAAAAAGCTGTGGAATCGCTCACACGTCCTGCTTGTTGCATATTATGAGTGACAATAACAATGGTATATTTATTTTTCAGGTCATAAATAAGCTCTTCCACTTTAGAAGTAGAAATCGGATCCAGTGCCGAAGTGGGCTCATCCATTAGCAACACCGAAGGCTGAATGGCAAGAGCACGGGCAATACACAAACGTTGCTGCTGACCACCGGAAAGTTCAAACGCTGATTTTTTAAGCTTATCTTTTACTTCATCCCAAAGAGCAACTTGTTCGATTGAAGTAATTACGCGTTCTTCAATTATCTTTTTATCAGTGATTCCGTTTACTTTCAATCCATAAGCTACATTTTCGTAAATGGATTTTGGAAACGGATTTGGCTTTTGAAAAACCATTCCCACGTTCTTACGCAAATCATCAACATTGGTATTTTTTGCATAAATATCTTTACCGTCGATTAAAATTGAACCATTCAGGCTGGTTTTATCTATCAGATCATTCATTCGGTTCAGTAAACGCAGATAGGTAGACTTTCCGCAACCGGAAGGTCCGATTAATGCCGTAACCGTATTCTCCTTCATCGATAACGAAATATCATGCAAGGCCTGGGTTTCGCCGTAATAAAAATTTACTCTTTTTGATTCTATCTTATGCATATTAATTCATTTTTACTTTTTTTCCAAAATACTTACGAAGTGCATTCGCTAATAAATTGGAGATTAATACAATAATAATTAAAACAAGAGCTGTTCCATAAGCCATTGCACGTGATGCTTCAATATTCGTCCCACTCGTTGAAATTACATACAAATGATAGGGTAATGCCATGGCCTGGTCAAATATCGAAGTGGGTAATTTTGGAAGGAAATAAGCCGCAACTGTAAACAAAATCGGAGCCGTCTCCCCCGAAACCCTTCCTATGGAAAGGATTAATCCCGTGATAATATTTGGAAATGCGATTGGAAAAACAACTCTGCTGGTTGTTTGCCATTTGCTGGCTCCCAATCCTAAACTGGCTTGTCGGAAAGTATTGTCAACTGCTTTTAAGGATTCTTCAGTAGTTCTGATTACGACTGGCAATGCCAATAAACCTAAAGTTAAAGATCCCGCAAGAAGCGAATCTCCAAACTCCAATTTATTTACAAATAAGGCCATACCGAAAAGTCCGAACACAATTGATGGTACTCCCGCAAGATTATTCGTCATTTGCTTTATGATTCTTTTAACCCAACCGTCCTTCACATATTCATTCATATAAATAGCGGCTAAAACCCCTATGGGGAAAGCAAAAAGCATACTCCCAAAAACCAGGCAAAGTGTTCCTACAATCGCTGGAAAAATTCCGCCTTGTGTCATTCCTTCTTTTGGCATTTCAGTAATAAAATCCCAGCTGATGACACCAATTCCTTTTATTACTATAAAAGACAATATCACAAATAAAAGAGCTACAACAATATAGCTGATGAACTGAAATAATCCAAAAGCAATATTTTGATTTCTCCTTTTCCGTTTTGCTAAACGATTTACTTTTTTCATCTCTTAATGCTTTTTATGTGCTTTTCTGTGAGTAACCAATTCCACCAGCATATTAATACCAAAAGTTATCAGGAATAAAATACATCCTAATGCGAAAAGCGACTGATAATGCAATCCACCGCTGGCAGCTTCACCCAGTTCGGCAGCAATAGTTGCGGGAATTGTTCTGACCGGTGCTAAAAGCGTATGAGGAATCACTGCAGCATTACCGGTTACCATTAAAACTGCCATGGTTTCACCAATAGCCCTACCGATTCCAAGAATTGCCCCGGCTGTAATTCCGGAAGCAGAATAAGGAATAACCACTTTATAAATCGTTTGCCAATGACTTGCTCCCAAAGCCAGACTCGCTTCCTTCATGGCGCGAGGTGTATTGTTCATTGCATCTTCCGAAATGGTAATAATTGTTGGTAATGCCATGATTGCTAAAACAACACTTCCTGCCAATCCGGTTTCTCCTACCGGTAAATTAAAAACACTCTGAATCATTGGTACAATTACCACTAATCCAAAAAAACCATATACAACTGATGGAATCCCTGCCAATAATTCGATTAAAGGCTTAAGAATATTCCGTGTTCGCTTTCTTGCAATTTCACTTAAATAGATAGCCGCGGCAAGACCGATAGGCAAAGCAATTAATATTGCTCCAAAGCTCACCCATAAGGTACCTAAAATCAAAGGCTTCACACCCATCTGGGCAACAGGTTGTGCCGTTGGAAACCATTCTTCACCCGAAAGAAATTCGGAAATCTTGATTCTATCTATATCTAATTCTTTCCCCTGAAAGTTGTCTGCTTTATACTTATCTGAGAAGAATGCGATTACGCCCGGCGTCCTGGAAACATACTCATTAATTTTTGCGGGGAAATGCTCGAAATTCGCACCTAGTTCTTCTTCAGAATAAAACTCGGTAATATCTTCCGTCCTAAATAAAACAATAGGTTCGTTTTTACCACCAACTGCTGACCAGTTAGTAATTTTTTTATCGAAAATGTCTTTTATTTGTGAAGGCTCCAATTTGTTTATTGAGTTTGAAGGATGTACTGCTAATACAAAACCTTCTTCAATAGGTTTTTTAGAAAAAACACCGGCACCTTCAATGAATAAAAAAAAGACAATTAAAATAACTGTAATACTAGTAGCAGCACTACTTAGCATTAAAATCGTTTCTATTATCTTTTCCTTTATTTTTTTAAATTCTGTTTTCAAATGTATAGGTTTATTTTCTTCGCAAAAGTACAAGAGCCTTTCTTCCGGAATGTGTTTTTTATATTAACCTTATGTTAACTTAATGTTACGCTGCGATGACTTTAAATATAGGAATTTTCAGCTATATCAACAAAAAAAGGCTGTCCGTAAAGACAGCCTTTTTTTTAATTAACATAAAACCTTTATTAATTTAACGGCACGTAGCCTACCTCGGATACGATTTTTTGACCTTCCGGTGAAGTAGCAAAATCAACAACTGCTTTTACTTTAGCTGCATTTGCTTTCTCAAACATATAGAATAATGGTCTTGCAATTGGATATGTTTTATCTTTAGCTGATGCAACACTTGGAGCAACAAACGTCTTTCCCTGGTCATAAGAAACAGAAAGTTTTTTCACTTCTTTCGTTTCATAAGCTAAACCTACATAACCAATAGCCCCTTTAGTCTGACCTACTGCCTGAACGATAGCTCCGGTAGCCGGCATACTCAAAATATCAGAAGCGTAGTTTTTCTTATCCAACACTTCTTCTTTAAAAAATTCATACGTTCCTGAAGAAGATTCTCTTGAATAAGCAACGATTTTTTCGTCAGCTCCACCTACTTCTTTCCAGTTTTTAATTTCTCCTGTATAAATTTTCTCGATTTGCTCACGAGTCAATTGACCTATTTTATTTTCAGGGTGAACAATTACAGCTAAAGCATCAAAAGCGATGGTAACCTGCTCGATTTCTTTTTTAGCTTCTGAAAATTTTAATTTCTCTTCTGTTTTTAAATCTCTTGACGCCATTGCGATATCCGTTGTTCCTTCTAAAAGAGCTGTGACACCAACACCGGTTCCGCCACCTACAACAGTTACACTAACTTCAGCGTTTGTTTTCATCATTTCTTCTGATTCTTTTTGCGCTAAAGGCAAAACAGTATCACTACCTTTCATCGTAATAGTAGTTGTAGCAACTTTGTTTTCAGACGTAGTTTCTTCTTTTTTCTCTTTACCGCAACTTAACATTCCAATTAGAGGTAACATTAAGAATAATGCTTTTTTAGTCATTTTGTGTCTTGTTTTAAATTTGAAACAAAAGTAGGCTGGCTATATTAACTTATCGTTAAGCTACTATTACTGTATTATTATATTGTGTCGTCAAATATCCTGTCATAATAATATGGTAACAAAAAAGGTGTAAATCAAACAATATGATTTACACCTTTTAGAATGTTTTTAAGTTTGCTTAGAAATTAAACTGGACCTGTAAGCGTAATAAGCTTCCGCTTTGCGGGTTCACCGGTAATTTCGCATCTTCATATCTTCTGCTTGATATTGTATAATCCGCCGTTAATTCGAAATTTTTAATGGGCTGCCATTCCACTCCGATTTCAAGATCATTTACCTTATATAGTCTTGCGTCCGTTTCGTGCTTTTTACCGCCTTCATACCATTGGTATTTTGCGAAAGGAAACAGGATTTGATTCTTAATTTTAGCGTTATACATAATCTGAACATAAGCACCTTTAAGCTCTTTCTGTTCAATCGTATTATTTTCCGGGTTGTATTGAGGTCCTGTACCGATATTAGCTTCTGCCTGAATACCGAAAGGTTTCGGATACCATACAAAAGTAGCTGCTGCTCTCTGATCTGAAAACTCAGGTGAGCCTTCTTCTAAAATAACTCCCGGCGTTAGTGTAGTTACCACATATTTCCCTGTGTATCCCTGTAAACTGGCTTCAAAAATCTGACCGTTTGACAATTCAAATGGATAAGTGAATCGGGCTACAAAATGCTGATCAGTGTTTGCTTCGGGCTTATTTGCAGTCTGGCCGTTGTAAATACCCAAACCTAACAATCCATAATCCCCGGAACCTTTTAAACCGCTATCAACCAATTCTTTAAACAATTTTCTTTTCTCTTTGGTCGCCCAGTAGAAAAATACCCCCAAATCACGTTCATTAGCTACGGCACTGTTTAAAGCATCGTTACGATCCAACGTTAACCTGTTTTGAGATGATTGCAGGTTTTCAAAACCAAAAGGAATCTTACTCTGACCAATTCTGAATCTGTATTCCTTGTCTTTATCAAGGGACAGATCGAAATAAGCATCTCTTAAATTGAAGTAATGCTTGTTAGTGGAAGATGCATCCGTGGCAAAATCAGGCTGGATATAAATATAAACCCTGTCATGAACATCGCCTGAGAAAACAAGACGCCCTCTTCGAATAGAAAAACTATTATCGCCTCCCCATGATTTATCACATTGCTCGCAACCTAAATCTCTGTTAGTTTCTAAAAGCTTATTGTAGCGGATTTGCGCATACCCTCTAAGTGAAATTTTCTCAAACCATTTTTTTTCAGATTTCGCAACCTCCTTTTGTTCTTCCTTCTTAGGAGTTTCTTCCGTTTTAGTTTCTATTACCTGCGCATTTGCAACGTTTAGCGCAGCAAATAAAAGAACAGCAGATAAACCAATTTTCTTGATCATAAATTCGTTGTGTTAATTTTGGGCAAAACTAGTATTATTTTAATGTTACTATATTAAGTTAATGTTACCTTTCTGAAAACTTAATGTAACGATTATGGGTTAGGCTATAAAGAGATGAGGTATAAATAAGAAAAGGCTGTCGGATGACAGCCTTTTCGTTTTCAATTTAAAAAATAAACTTCAATTTTGAATAAGATTTGGGTAAATGCTTACTCTCCATTACATAAACATTCTGGAATTCTATAATCGTAATTTATTTATTATAGCAGTTCAAAAATGCAACCTAAAATTGTTAATTCCTTGAAAAAAATGTTTTTTCGTATTCATCTGGGACATAAATACGTTTTTTAGGGATGAATGAAAATACTTACCCGAAAATCGTTAAAAATCAAACACTTAAACAAATAATTTACCAGTTGAAGAAAGCTTTGTATTTTTACGGCTAATTTCCAAATAATGAATCTATCCGACACAATACTTCCAACCTGCTTTATTCCTTTTAAAGGAACTATTGATTCGTATGTTTTGCCGGAACGGTTCACTTTCCCATTTTATTATGAGCCGCATCCGCTGAGTATTCTTGCGGCAAAAGAACTTCAGCAGTACCTGGAACACCAAACGGAGTGGGACCATAACTTCGGACTGGATAACAATCAGGAAGGTTTGGCTATCGGAAAGATGTTTGGCGTGATGGTAGTCAGAAATCAACACAGTGAAATTGGTTATCTGGCAGCATTTTCAGGGAAATTGGCCAATCAGAATCAGCTTCCATTATTTGTCCCGCCTATTTTTGATATGCTTGAAGAAGAAAGCTTTTTCATAAAAGGCATTAAAGAACTTACGCAAATCAACACTACGATCGACACTTTAGAAAGCAGTCCAGAATTTTTGGAATTATCGGAATTGCTTAAAACCGAAACTGCTTCGGCTTCAGCTAAACTTGAAGATCAGAAAGCGAAAATGATCGAAGCTAAAAAAACACGAAAACAGCTTCGGAAAAAACTTGAAGCAGAAAATCACGATCCGGCCACTTTGGAAAAGCTGATGAATGATTTGGTTCGGGAAAGTCTAAAAGATAAATTCCTTCTACGCGAACTTACAGAATATTTAGAAGAACGTCTTTCGAAAATAAAACTGCAATTAGAAGTTTTCACAAACGAAATTTCCTTTCTGAAAGAAGAGCGCAAAGGAAAATCGGCCGATTTACAGCAACAGCTTTTCGACCAATACCATTTCCTTAACAATCATGGGGAAACTAAAAGCTTGTGTGACATTTTCGCAAATACAGCTCTAGTAAAACCGCCTGCCGCTGCCGGGGAATGCGCTGCTCCAAAATTACTCCAATATGCCTATTCCCATAATTTACAGCCCATTGCGATGGCTGAATTCTGGTGGGGACAATCGCCTAAATCGGAAATAAGGAAACATGGTCACTTCTACCCTGCCTGCCGTGGAAAATGCGAACCTATATTAGGACACATGCTGGAAGGATTAAATGTAGATGAAAATCCGCTACTCATAAATCCGGCGTTAGGAGTCGAATTAGAAACCATTTATGAAGACGACTATTTGGCTATCATTAATAAGCCGGCGGAATTCCTATCCGTACCAGGAATCAACATTATGGATTCGGTTTACGAACGCATGAAACTGAAATATCCTTCAGCAACCGGACCGTTAATTGTGCATCGTCTGGACATGGCAACCTCAGGTTTGATGTTAATTGCAAAAGACAAAGAAACCCATAAATTACTGCAAAGCCAATTCATAAAACGAACAGTCAAAAAGCGCTATGTTGCTTTACTAAACGGAATTGTTACCGATGCAGAAGGCGAAATCAATTTACCGTTGCGTATTGATTTAGATGACCGTCCGCGCCAACTGGTTTGTTACGAATATGGCAAGACTGCAAAAACAAAATGGAAAGTGATTGAGCGTTCCGATAAGCAAACGCGTGTGCACTTCTGGCCGGTTACGGGGCGTACGCATCAGTTGCGCATGCATGCTTCCCATGCTTTGGGATTAAATTCTCCTATTGTTGGGGATGATTTATACGGTACAAAAGCCAAGCGGCTGCATCTTCACGCTGAGTGGATTGAATTCAGGCATCCGATTACGAAAGAAACGATGACGTTTCAGGTGAATCCTGATTTTTAATTACATAAAAATAGTTTCAAAAAAATGCCACGAATTCGCGAATTTTTAGCGCTTTTTTTCGAGAAGTATTTACTCATAAAGTAATTTTTAAAAATCTTTGCTTTATCATTTTTGACATTGAATTCGTGAATTCGTGGCAAAAAATTAAAGTTCAATTTTCTGTAACGTCTCCAATACATAATCATGCATTACCTGCTTGTAATCCAGATGTGTAACAATACGCAGTTTCCCTTTTCCCATTGAACTGATAAAGATATTTTTCTGTTTCAGCTTTTCCATCAATAATGCTTCATCAAATTGAGGCTTTACGGAGAAAATAAGAATGTTGGTTTCAATCGGCTCCACTTTATCTACCCAGTATAATTGCTGTAATAAGGCTCCGATTTCTTTTGCCCTGCGGTGATCTTCGTCTAATCGGCCTACATTATGCTGCAAAGCATATAATCCGGCTGCTGCTAAATAACCAATCTGGCGCATTCCACCTCCTAAAACCTTACGGATTCGCAAAGCTTTATGAATAGTCTCTTTGTCACCCAAAAGCAGTGAACCCACAGGAGCACCCATACCTTTAGACAAACAAACTGAAATGGTATCGAAAAGTTCGCCGTATTGTTTCGGATGCTGGCGTTTTGCTACCAAAGCATTCCATAAACGGGCGCCATCAAGATGATATTTCAGGTTATTATCCTTGCAAACCTGCTGGATTCTTTTCAGTTCCTCTATATCATAACAGGCACCTCCTCCTTTATTGGTAGTGTTTTCAATACAGACTAAAGAGGTTCTCGGATTATGATAAAACTCGGGATCGGTAATATGATCTTCCACCTGAAGCGAGGTAATCATTCCGCGGTTTCCATCTACAAGTGAACAGGAAACGCCACTGTTAAAAGATGCTCCGCCTGCTTCATATAAATAAACATGCGCCCATTTATCGCAAATCAGCTGATCGCCGGGCTGGGTATGTAACTTAATTGCTGTCTGGTTGGCCATAGTTCCCGAAGGAAAAAACAAAGCGGCTTCCATTCCGAACAAATCGGCCACCGTTTCCTCAAGCTCAATAGCCGTAAGATCCTGACGGTAAACATCATCGCCTACTTTAGCACGGAACATGTGCTGCAGCATTTCAGGGGTTGGCTTGGTAACCGTGTCGCTAACTAAATTTATTTCCATATTCTAAAAAGGAATGTCTATTTTTGCGGGATAAAACTACAATTTTTTATGGTAAATACCGAACAGATTAAGGATATTATTGAGCGCCTTGGTGCGTTAAGGAGGTATCTTTGACGTCGATAAAAAACTTATCGAGATAGCCAACGAGGAAGAAAAAACCTTTGCACCCGACTTTTGGAATAACGCCAGGGAAGCTGAAATTGTTGTCAGAGCCCTTCGTTCAAAGAAAAAATGGGTGGAAGATTACGAGAAAGGAAATGCGATGGCCGAAGAACTTCAGATTATTTATGAGTTCTACAAAGAGGGCGATGCAACCGAAGAAGACGTTGACCATCAATACCATATTACAATTCACCATATCGAAAATCTTGAGTTCAAGAACATGCTTTCCGAGGAAGGTGACAACTTGAGCGCAGTACTACAAATTACAGCGGGAGCCGGTGGAACAGAAAGTTGCGACTGGGCTTCAATGCTGATGCGTATGTATTTAATGTGGGGCGAAAAGCAAGGCTATAAAATAAAGGAACTGAACTTTCAGGAAGGGGATGTAGCGGGAATTAAAACTGTTACGCTTGAGATTGAAGGTGATTATTCCTTTGGTTATTTAAAAGGTGAAAATGGTGTGCATCGATTGGTGCGTATTTCTCCTTTCGACAGTAATGGAAAACGTCATACTTCTTTTGCTTCCGTATATGTTTATCCTTTGGTGGATGATACTATTGAAATTGAAATCAGTCCTGCGGATATTGAAATCACGACTGCACGTTCCAGTGGTGCCGGTGGCCAGAATGTAAATAAGGTAGAGACGAAAGTCCAGTTATTGCATAAGCCTACCGGAATTCAGATCCAGTGTTCGGAAACGCGTTCGCAGCACGATAACCGACAAAGAGCGATGCAGATGTTACGCTCTCAGTTGTACGAGATCGAACTAAAAAAGAAACTCGCGCAACGTGCCGATATTGAAGCCGGAAAAATGAAAATCGAATGGGGATCGCAAATCCGGAATTATGTCATGCATCCTTATAAACTGGTGAAAGATGTCCGCTCCGGATATGAAACCAGCGACGTGGAAGGCGTAATGAACGGTGACATTGACGAATTCCTGAAATCCTATCTGATGATGATGGGACAGAAAGAAGAATAAAACCTAACCTACTAAATAATTACAAATGAAAACAAAATTTTTTCTGAGCGTACTCATGCTTCTTTCCTTATCAGCCATTTCGCAGACGAAGTTTGAAAAAGGATATTACATCAGCAACACTAATGAAAAAGTTGAGGGATACATCAAAAATATGGATTGGCGAAATAATCCCGTTTCGTTCGAATTTAAAGCTGACGAAAATGCAGAAATCCAGGTAATTGGAATCGATTATGCAAAAACTTTTACAATTGCCCAGACTTCATCCTATACAAGAGCAGATGTTGATATCGAAAGATCGAGCAACAAACTGCAATATATGGGCAAAATCAAAGAGCCACAATATCGTAACGAACGCCTTTTCTTAAAACAGATTGTTTCAGGTACTGCCAATTTGTATAAATTTGAAGAAAATGGCCTGGAAAAATTTTTCTATTCGGTTAATGGGTCTGCAATTAAACAATTGATTTACATTCAATATATAAATACTGCTGCAGTCGAGTATAATGAGGTTTCAGCCAATGATTTTTTCAGAAGACAATTATGGATGGATGTAAAATGCGAAACCACAACTCAAAGAAACATTAAATCTACAGAATACAATACTTTAGACTTAACAAAGTATTTCGAAAATTACAATAGCTGCAAAGGTGACAAAGCTGTCTCTGAAATTGTAGCCAAAAAAGTAAAGCAAAACTTTAAAGCTTCTGTTATGTATAATAATGGAGTTATGAATGTGGAAAATACCAACTCAAATTATTCGCCTGAATTTAAGAATTCAAGTGTAGGGTTTGGTTTTGAATATGAATTAGTGTTACCTTTTAATAATAACAAGTGGGCTATTGCAATTGAACCTAGTTACAATACGTTTAAAGATTCACAAACTTTACCATACAGTTTTGGCAGTACCGCCGAATCTAAGACAGATATAAAGTTTTTTCAGATTCCCTTAGCCATAAGACATTATTTTTTCTTAACCGATAATTCTAAGATTTTTATTAACGCAATAGGTAATATAAGAGTAATTGGTAATAAAAACAAAATTGAACATGCCTATTATAGCGATCTTAATTACACTGAGACTTCATTTTCATTTGCCTTCGGTATAGGGTATAATTACAGAAAAATTTCCGGAGAGGTTAGGTATTTCCCGTCATCAAATGTTAGTAACCATTCAAACATTCCTATTAATTTCGGTAATACAAGTTTTATCCTGAGATACGAATTATTCGGAAGAAAATAACCTGAATGAATTTCAGTTATAAAAAAATCCCTCAGCTGAGGGATTTTTTTATGCAGTAAATTTTCAAGCTGTTGTGATAAAAAAAATAAAGTTATAAAATAGTCACACTTTTGGTGACTGAATTAAAAAATTTAAAAAAAAGTCACAAATCCTGTGACTAAAAAATATTTTCATTAAAAAAGTCACGAAATCAGCGTTAACAAATTACAACGATTAACCGGTAATAAAAAAATCCCTCAATTGAGGGATTTTTGTTTTATAAATATAGCGTTGATTAGAAAACAAACATCGAACGCTCGCTCATCATTTCGTTTACCTCATCGGCAACTTCTTCAAGAACGGCTTCGTTAGTATGGTTCATAAGTACTCTGTCGATTAAGTCAACAATAGTTTCCATATCCGCTTCCAATAAACCACGTGTAGTGATGGCAGAAGTTCCAACACGGATACCCGAAGTTACAAATGGAGATTTATCATCGAAAGGAACCATATTCTTGTTCACTGTAATTTCAGCTTTTACCAATGCATTTTCAGCTTCTTTACCGGAAATGTTTTTATTTCTTAAGTCAATCAGCATCATGTGATTGTCTGTTCCTCCGGAAATAATGTTGTAGCCTCTTTTCACGAAAGCTTCGGCCATTGCCTTAGCATTTTTCTGAACCTGCATTGCATAACGGAAAAATTCATCCGTTAATGCTTCACCGAAAGCCACCGCTTTAGCAGCAATGATATGCTCCAATGGTCCGCCTTGGTTTCCGGGGAAAACCGACATATCCAATATATGCGACATCATTCTGATTTCTCCTTTTGGCGTAGTCAATCCCCATGGGTTTTCGAAATCTTTACCCATCATGATCATACCGCCACGAGGTCCGCGTAATGTTTTATGTGTAGTTGTTGTAATAATATGGCAATGAGGAACAGGATCGTTCAATAATCCTTTGGCAATCAGACCTGCAGGGTGCGCAATGTCTGCCATTAAAATTGCTCCTACCGAATCCGCGATTTCACGGAAACGTTTGAAATCCATGTCACGGGAATAAGCCGAAGCCCCCGCAATAATCAATTTTGGTTGTTCTTTAGTAGCAATCTCCTGGATTTTATCATAGTTCAAACGGCCTGTCTCCTGCTCTACCCCGTAAAAAACCGGGTTGTATAATTTTCCTGAGAAATTCACAGGCGAACCATGCGTAAGGTGACCACCATGAGATAAATCGAAACCTAAGATTTTATCACCTGGCTTTAAACATGCTGACAATACAGCCGTATTAGCCTGTGAACCGGAATGTGGCTGAACGTTAACATATTCTGCCCCGAATAAAGCCTTAGCCCGGTCGATAGCGATTTGCTCAATAACGTCAACTACTTCACAGCCTCCGTAATATCGTTTTCCCGGATAGCCTTCCGCATATTTATTGGTTAGCACTGATCCCGCAGCTTCCATTACCTGGTCGCTCACAAAGTTCTCAGATGCAATAAGTTCTAATCCGTGGATTTGTCTGTCTTGTTCTTCAAGAATTAAGTCGAAAATTTGTTCGTCGCGTTGCATTTTCAATTATTTTGTTAAATCGAGCTCAAAAATACGAAAAGTGTTTGGTAAAATCCCAATTGAAACTATATTTGATGATTGAAAATTCAATAATCTCAAAAAATACTACAACATGCCAATTACAGCAAACGATCCACATAGAAAATCATGGTTAGCAGTTCCCGAAAACAGTGATTTCCCAATTCAGAATATTCCTTTCGGCGTTTTTATCACTAAAGAAGACATAATTACCATCGGAACACGAATTGGTGATTTCGCCATCGACATGGGTGCTTTACAGCAACTTGGCTATTTTGAAGGCATTGAACTGACTGACGATATGTTCATGCAGGATACTTTGAACGACTTCATCGGCGACGGAAAAAAAACATGGCGATTGGTACGTAACCGTCTTGCTGATATTTTTGATTCCAACAATGCTGCGCTAAGAGATAATGAAGAACACCGTGAAGTAGTTGTCTTTAATATTGATGATGTGGAAATGCAATTGCCGGTACACATTGGTGATTATACCGATTTCTATTCTAGTAGAGAACATGCAACGAATGTTGGTAAAATGTTCCGTGATCCTGAGAATGCTTTATTGCCAAACTGGTTACACATCCCGGTTGGGTACCATGGAAGAAGTTCTACGATCGTTCCTTCGGGAATTCCGGTGCACCGTCCAATGGGACAAACGTTGCCAAACGGAGAAACACAGCCAATTTTCGGACCATCACGTTTAGTGGATTTCGAATTGGAAACAGCTTTTATTACGACCGATGCTAACATTATGGGCGAAAATATCCCTGTAGCGGAAGCTGAAGATTATATTTTCGGAATGGTATTGCTGAACGACTGGAGTGCACGTGATATCCAGAAATGGGAATATGTGCCGCTTGGACCTTTCTTAGCGAAAAACTTTGCTTCGTCAATTTCTCCGTGGATTGTAACTTTGGATGCTTTAGAGCCATTCAGAACTGCATCACCAAAACAAGAGCCTCAGCCATTACCTTATTTACAGCAAACAGGTAATCATGCTTTTGATATCAATTTAGAAGTGTCGATTACTCCGGAAGAGGGCGAAGAAAACTTAATCTGTAAATCCAACTTTAAATACATGTACTGGACGATGAGCCAGCAATTGGCGCACCATACTATCAACGGATGCAGAATCAATTCCGGTGATATGATGGGATCGGGTACGATTTCAGGGTCGGCGGAAGATAGCTTCGGATCGATGCTGGAATTAACGTGGGGCGGTCAAAAACCACTTAAAATGAAAGACGGTTCAGAGCGTAAATTTATCAATGATGGTGATACCGTAACCATGAAAGGTTTCTGTAAAAATAATGAAGTGCGCATCGGGTTTGGAGAAGTGTCGAGTAAATTACTTCCTCCTATTCCAACGAAATAATAAAATATTCCAAACTCCGAAATTCAAACCTTCGGAGTTTTTTTTGCCTGAATATTTCCTACAGTCTAGCCCCGATGGGAATGGCATCCTTTTTGCAATACTTTTTTTGTATTGCAAAAAGATATAGTGGACAGCGGGAATAGCTCCAAAAAAATTATATTTTTACAAAAATTTACAGTCTATGAAGAAAATTACTTCTCTACTTTTATTGGTTACATTTATTTATTCCTGCGGGGTAAAACACACGCAAAGCATGCTGAGTGACGGTGATTATGACGGCGCCATCCACCGTGCCGCCGAAGGATTGAAAACCAACAAGAATGCCAAAGGAAAACAGGATTATGTTTACCTGCTGGAAGAAGCTTTTGCCAAAGCGAAAGAACGTGATCTGCGTACTGTCGAAATGCTGTCCAAAGACGCGAATCCGGCCAATCTGGAGAAAATCTATAACACGTACCTTCAGCTGAATAACCGTCAGGAGAAAATCCGTCCGCTGCTTCCATTGAAATTATTGAAACAAGGACGTGATGCTTATTTCCCGTTTGATAATTATTCGGACCAGATTGTAAGCAGTAAGAATGCGTTGTCGAAATACCTGTATGACAATTCAAAAACATTACTGAATACCAATGATAAAATGAATTTCCGTCGTGCTTATGACGATTTCGCTTATCTGGAAAGCATTAATCCGGGATATAAGGATGTAAAGAAACTCATGGATGAAGCACAGTTCAAAGGAACTGATTTCGTGAGCGTTTTTACAAAGAATGAAACTAACATGGTCATTCCTACCCGATTGCAGAATGATTTGTTGGACTTCAGCACGTTTGGACTGAACGACAAATGGACGGTGTATCACAGCAACCGTCAAAAAGGAGTGAATTATGATTACGGAATGATTGTAAACTTCCGTCAGATCAATATCTCTCCGGAGCAGGTCAAAGAAAAAGAATTCATTAAAGAAAAACAGATTAAAGACGGTGTAAAAACACTTTATGACAGCAACGGAAATGTGGTTAAAGACAGTTTAGGCAATCCGATTAAAGTGGACAACTTCAAGACCATCCGTGTAAATATTTACGAATTCCGCCAGTTTAAAGCGTGCCAGGTAACGGCAAAAGTGGATTATGTTGATTTCAAAAACAACCAGTTGATTGAGACTTTCCCATTAGCCAGCGAGTTCAATTTCGAACATATTTATGCAAATTATAATGGAGACAAACGCGCTTGCGATGACAATTATTTACCATATTTTGAGCGAAGAAGCGTACCGTTCCCGAGCAATGAACAAATGGTATTTGATACGGGTGAAGACTTAAAAGCAAAGCTAAAAGGTATCATTACCCGAAATAAATTCAGGAGACAGTAATTCTGTTTCACATTATGGTAAAGCGCTTTCATATTATGGAGGCGCTTTTTTTACGTAGAAATAACATCCTGGCTATCTGCAATTAAAAAATATTTATTTAAATTTATTCCTACAAAAAAATATTTTATATGAAACAGAACATTTTAGTACTTGCCACGTTAGCTTTAAGTCTGCACCTGCAGGCACAAACGCTAAGCACCCCGAAACAGATTAAAGTCAAAGGTGCTTATTCCAATCCGGTAGTTTCTCCGGACGAAAATTATGCATTGCTCACCGAAGAACATTTAAAAGGTGTTTTCCTGCTCAATTTAAAGAACAATACCATTAAGCAAATTTCCGATAAGGACGGCAGCGGCTATAGCTACAGCTGGAACGCGACCGGAAATGAATTTTACTTCCGCGAAAAAGACGAGAAAGACTATTTCTCAAATGCAAAAGTTGTCAGTTATAACATAGCCACTAAAAAACTGACGCAATTAAGCGATATCAATCCTAACTATTTACCTTCCTACAAAGGTCAGAGCAGCGATATCGTAGTTTACACGAACCTGACCACTTTAAAGATTGAAGCCAAAAACCTAAAAACTTCCAAAAGTTGGATAATAACTAATGAAGACGGCCAATATTACAACGCGCTTTTATCCCATGACGGAAAAAAAGTAGCGGTTCACAGAGGTGCCGACATCTATGTTTATGATATCGAAGGAAAAACCAAAGGCCTTAAAATCGGAACCGGAATTGCTACTGGCTGGTCAGAGGATGATAGGTATCTGATTGGATTTTTGGACGAAAGTCGGGACGGACATTCCGTGAGTAATTCCGATTTGTATTTGTTTGATGCTACTGCAGAAAAACCAGTAAAACTGACATCAACAGAAGACAAAATCGAAATGTTCCCTTGCTTCTACGGCACAAACAAAGTGATGTTTTCCGATGATAAAACAGGTAAAATCTATACATCCGAACTAAAACTATAATCGCCATGAAAAAAATAATTACAATCCTTTTTATACTGATAGTATCGCTGACAGCAAATTCACAAATTATCGTTATCGATCCCGGACACGGTTACGGTGCCACAACAAGTGACAATCCTGACGGACGAACCGCTACCGAAATCGAAACCGCTCTGGAAGTCGGCCTAAGAACAAAAACCCTGATCCAGAATTCCTGTACAGCATGGACCGTTCAAATGACACGATCTACTAATTTAAACAGTTGGATTTCCGTGACCCAGCGCGCACAAATGGCCAATAACTGGAATGCCGACCGACTGCTAAGCATACACTGCAATGCAGGTGGCGGAACCGGAACCGAGACTTTTCATTGTTCGGATGGTGATACCAATACAGCACCAGATATCGCTTTCGCACAAAAAATACAAAATGACATGGCCGCTAACGGCGCTTGGAATAATCGAAGATGTGTGGAAGACAACAGCTATCTCGCTTATCATCTTGGAGTACTGAAATATTCTTCGGCTACCGGCTGTCTGAATGAAATTGGCTTTGTAGATTCTGCGGATGCGACAAAATTAACGAGTTCAACCTGGAGGGATACTTTTGCGCTTTCCTATTTCAACTCCCTGAAATCGAATCTTAATGTAACCTGCAACGCGACTCCGCTTCCGGGTACATTCAGCTTAACTGCAACTCCGGAATGCAGCGGCACTACGAGCAGAATCAAACTAACATGGACCGCTTCTTCAAACGCAACCGGTTATGATATCTACAGAAACGGTTCGCTGTATGCAAGCAACATCAACGGTACCCAATATTTGAATACTTCCATAACCGTAGGAACTACTTATACTTACTACGTAAAAGCTAAAAATACAACCGGCACGACAAACAATTCGAATGGAACATTATCAGCAACAGCTATTAATTGCTCCGCTCCGGGCTCGTTTACATTGAGTGCAACTCCGGAATGCAGCGGAACAACCAGCCGAATTAATCTAACCTGGACGGCTTCCGCAAATGCGGCTGGATATGATATTTACAGAAATGGTTCGTTATATGCAAGTAACGTGACAGGAACGCAATTCCTAAATACTTATATTACCGTCGGAACAACTTATACCTATTCTGTAGTTGCTAAAAATAATATTGGGACAACAGCTAATTCCAATGGAACATTATCTGCTACCGCAATTAGTTGTCCGCCGGGAAGTTTCACCCTTACAGCAACGCCAACCTGCAGCGGCACAACAAGCGCAATTAACCTGACTTGGACAGCATCGGCAAATGCTACCGCTTATGACATCTATCGTAACGGAAACTTATATGCCTCCGATGTAACCGGAACTTCATTTTTAAACACGTATCTAATTACAGCAGGAGTAACTTATACGTATTACGTAAAAGCTAAAAACAGTGCGGCAACAGTTAATAATTCCAATGGAACACAATCCGCAGTAGCTATAAATTGCGCTGCTAAAGTTGATGATACAGATGATGTCAAAACTGAAATTATGGTGTATCCGAACCCTACTGACGGTCGATTTACTTTAGACATAACCAACTCAAAAGACAAGAAAATTGACTATCAGATATTCGACAGTACCGGAAAAATGATAAAAGAAAACAGCAATCAGTCTCCCGAAGAAACTGCCCTTCAGCAAATCGACCTCAGTAATTTCCCAAGCGGCATTTATCACATAAAAATCCTCATTGAAAATCAGGAATACCTGCGGAAAATCATCCGAAAATAATAGCTGAACACAATAAAAATCCGAAGCCTGAAAACTTCGGATTTTTCATTTAAAAAAGGCAAAAGAGAATTTTTATTGCATTTTTTTTCTTTTTTTGATTTTATATTGAGAATTCTTCTATATTTGTCCCAATGAAAACAACGAAGTTACATACTAACTTTTCTACACGGAAAACTTCTGTCCCCACTTTGCGGACAACGCGGCCACAATTCTAGTACCCGAGTTTTTCATCTTGTTATTCATTTCTCATTTTTCCCGTTTTGGAATCAATTCTTATTTTTTTAGGACAATCAGGTCTTAGTCAATTTACTTTCATACATCCGTTTGTAATTAGTACAATCCGGCCGTAAGGTCTGCTATATTCTTATTGGAGCAAGTGCGTCTTGCTCCGAACCTCCGCACCTATCTTTTTCCCTATTTTTTAATTTTCATCATTGTTTAAAATGAATGTAACCATTGCAGTTGCTCAAAAAGAGCACTACGATTTTGCACAGTTAATATGCGACACCATTGAAGTTTCAGCACTTCAAAGAGGTACAGGAATCGCTAAACGTACTCCTGAATATATTCGAAAGAAAATTGCCCAGCAAGATGCAGTTATCGCCCTTGTCGATGGAAAATTTGCAGGATTCTGTTATATCGAAAGTTGGGAACATGGCAAATTCGTGGCCCATTCCGGACTGATTGTTCATCCGGACTATCGTCATTTGGGTTTGGCGAAAAAAATTAAAACTTTCGTTTTCGAATATTCCCAAAAGAAACATCCCGATGCTAAAATATTTGGGATTACCACTGGATTGGCTGTTATGAAAATCAATTCGGATTTAGGGTATCGTCCGGTTCCTTTTTCAGAATTAACCGATGATCCAAGCTTTTGGGCCGGCTGCAAAACCTGTACGAATTATGACATTCTGCAGCGCAAGGAAAACAAAATGTGCCTTTGTACCGGAATGCTGTATGACCCGAATGCAAAGAAAAACCAAAAAGAACAATACACCTTTAATCAAAAAGTGCTGGCACGTTTAAAAGCCATCAAGCAGGCACTTTTTCTAAAAAAATAAAACATGAACAAAGTAGTTTTAGCCTATAGCGGCGGTTTAGATACTTCTTATTGCTTAAAATATTTAATCCAAAAAGGATATGAAGTACACACAGTCCTAGTGAATACCGGCGGTTTTTCCAAAGAAGAATTAACGGCCATTGAAGAAAGAGCATACGAATTAGGTAGCACACAGCACACCAATCTCAATATTATTGAAAAATACTATGAAAAGGCGATTAAGTACCTGATATTCGGAAATGTCCTGAAGAATAATACCTACCCGCTTTCCGTAAGTGCCGAAAGGATTTTCCAGGCTTTGGAAGTTATAAAATATGCCAAAGCAAATGATGCCACTGCCATTGCACACGGAAGTACAGGCGCAGGAAACGATCAGATACGATTCGATTTAATTTTCAAAACTATAGCTCCTGAAATTGAAATTCTTACTCCAATCAGGGATTTAAAATTATCCAGACAGGAAGAAGTCGAATTTCTGCAGCAAAATGGCGTAAACTATTCCTGGGAAAAAGCGCAATATTCTATCAACAAAGGCCTTTGGGGAACAAGTGTGGGCGGAAAAGAAACGCTTACCTCCCATTTGTCGCTTCCTGAAGCAGCTTATCCTTCGCAATTACAAAAAGAAACTCCGGAAAAAGTGATTCTGGAATTTGAAAAAGGAGAGCTCATCAGCGTAAATGGAACGCAGAATTCTCCGGTTGAAAACATTATCAAATTAGAAAATATGGCGAATGCTTTTGCTATCGGAAGAGATATTCACGTGGGCGATACCATTATCGGCATTAAGGGCAGAGTCGGTTTTGAAGCTGCTGCTCCGCTAATTATTATCAAAGCACATCATCTTTTGGAAAAGCATGTCTTGTCGAAATGGCAACAATACTGGAAAGAGCAGTTGGGCAATTGGTACGGAATGCTGTTTCATGAAGGCCAGTTCTTAGATCCGGTAATGAGAAATATTGAAGCTTTCCTAACTGATACACAAACTACCGTTAACGGAAAAGTAATCTTAACCCTGAAATCCTATCATTTTTCTCTGGACGGGATTGAATCGGAAAACGATTTGATGAATACGCAATTCGGTCAGTACGGAGAAATGAACAACGCCTGGACTGCCGATGATGCCAAAGGATTCATCAAAATTATGGGCAACGCACAGATGATTTATTCACAAGTAAACGACTTAAATTATGATTAACATAGGAATTATAGGTGGCTCAGGCTATACCGCCGGAGAATTATTGAGATTATTACAGCACCATCCCAAGGCAAATATTGATTTTGTGTACAGTACGACCAATGCCGGGAAACCGGTTTCTTCGGTGCATCAGGATTTAATCGGGGAAACATCCTTGCTTTTTTCGGACAGAGTGAATCCGAAAGTAAACGTGGTTTTTCTTTGTTTGGGGCATGGAAAGTCAAAGTTTTTTTTAGATGAAAATAAGTTCGAGTCCCACACGAAAATCATTGATCTGGGAAATGATTTCAGACTCAAAAAGGATGCTGTTTTTAGTCATTCCAAATTTATATACGGGCTTCCCGAAAAGAATAAGAACCAGATTAAAAGTGCCCAATTCATTGCTAATCCGGGATGCTTCGCTACGGCAATTCAACTGGCATTGCTTCCATTGGCAGAGAACAATCTGCTGGCGGACAGTATTCACATAAATGCAACTACGGGAAGTACGGGAGCGGGAGTACAACCCTCGGAAACCACGCATCACAGTTGGAGAAAAAATAATATGTCGCATTACAAAGCTTTTGAGCACCAGCATTTAGGTGAAATTATCCAAAGTTTGGAACAAACGCAAAATGGTTTCAATCAGGAGGTTTTGTTTATACCGAATCGAGGTGATTTTACCAGAGGCATTTTTGCTACGCTTTACACTAAAGTAAATAAGCCAGTGGAGGAAATCATAAAACAATACGAAAGCTATTATCAAAATGAGCCTTTTGTGGTTGTGACTACTGAAACGATTCATCTGAAACAAGCGGTACAGACCAATAAATGCATTATCAGCCTGACAAAAAAAGGTGATTATTTATTAATTACTTCCATCATTGATAATTTAGTAAAAGGCGCATCCGGACAGGCAATTCAGAACATGAACCTGATGTTTGGATTAGAGGAAAAAACAGGTTTGCAATTAAAATCAGGCAACTTTTAAAATTCACAATTATGAGTTTATTCGACGTTTACCCAATATACAATATTACCCCAACAAAAGCTCTCGGAGCAAAAGTCTGGGATGAAAACAATCAGGAATATCTTGATTTCTATGGAGGCCATGGAGTGATTTCCATCGGTCATTCGCATCCGGAATATGTCAAGTCAATCACGGAACAAGTAAGCAAAATCGGTTTTTATTCCAATTCGATTGTAAATCCGGTTCAGGAACAATTGGCACAAAAAATAATAGCGGTTTCAGGCTATCTCCACCATTCTTTATTTCTGTGCAATTCTGGTGCGGAAGCCAATGAAAATGCGCTAAAACTAGCTTCGTTTCACAACAAAAAGAAGAAAATCATTGCTTTTAAAAAGGCCTTTCACGGTAGAACCTCCTCCGCAGTTGCTGTAACGGATAATCCTTCTATCGTAGCACCTCTCAACAACAATCACGAAGTTGTTTTTCTTCCGTTAAACGATATAGAAGCGGTAAAAAACGAAATTGCTAATAACGACATCTGTGCCGTAATTATAGAAGGAATCCAAGGCGTTGGCGGGCTCGATGAAGGTACGACCGAATTCTTCCAGGCTTTGCAAAAAATCTGCTCCGACAATAATGTGGTTTTAATTTTAGATGAGATCCAAAGCGGTTATGGCAGATCGGGGAAATTTTTCGCGCACCAACATCATAACATTCAGCCGGATATTATTTCAATGGCAAAAGGAATGGGCAATGGTTTCCCTATTGGCGGTATTTTGATCAGTCCAAAGTTTAAAGCCTCCCACGGATTACTGGGAACAACTTTCGGCGGAAATCACTTGGCTTGCGCCGCTGCTCTTTCTGTTTTGGAAACTATTGAAAAAGAGAATTTAATAGTTAATGTGGACGAGCTGTCTTCTTATTTTAAAGCGAAAATGCAGCAATTTCCACAAATCAAAAGAATAAAAGGAAAAGGCTTAATGCTCGGATTGGAATTCGATTTTGAAATAAGCGAACTCCGTAAAAATCTGATTTACAACGAATATATTTTCACCGGAAGTGCCTCGCAGAAAAACCTTTTGCGCATTCTTCCGCCACTTTCCATTACAAAAGAGGACATTGACTTTTTTACAAAAGGGTTGAAAAACGCTTTAAACAATTTATCATGAAACATTTTACATCAGTTAACGATATACAGGATTTAGACGAGCTTTTGCTTTTGGCAAAACAAATTAAATCAAACCCCTATGGCAATAAAACCTTAGGAGAAAATAAAACCATTGGATTATTGTTCTTTAATCCGAGTTTGAGAACGAGGCTCAGTACGCAAAAAGCAGCTGCCAATCTGGGTATGAACACCATCGTAATGAATCTAAACAATGATGGTTGGAGCCTGGAGTTTGAAGACGGTGCTGTGATGGACGGAAACAAAGCAGAACACATTAAAGAAGCCGCGCAGGTCATTTCACAATATTGTGACATTATCGCCATCAGGAGTTTTCCAACATTAATTGATAAGGCAAAAGACGAGGAAGAATTGGTAATCAATTCGTTTAAGAAATATGCTTCAGTCCCCATTATCAGTCTGGAAGGCGCTACAGAACACCCTCTTCAGGCTTTGGCTGATATTTTAACCATATCAGAATTCAAGACTAAAAGCAAACCGAAAGTAGTTCTAACCTGGGCACCACATCCCAAAGCATTGCCGCATGCCGTACCCAATTCCTTTGTAAAAATGATGCAGTTGGCCGAAGTGGATTTTGTAATTGCACATCCTGAAGGTTATGAACTGAATCCTGAGGTTACCGGAAACAGCAAAATCATTCATAATCAGGATGAAGCTTTTAAGGATGCGGATTTCATTTACGCTAAAAACTGGAGCAACTACAACTATTACGGGCAAATCATTTCAAAAGACAGTTCCTGGACCGTTACTTTGGATAAAATGAAACTGACCAATAATGCCAAATTCATGCACTGCCTTCCGGTAAGAAGAAATCAAATTGTTAACGATGCTGTTTTAGACGGTGATAACTCAATCGTAATTCAGCAAGCCAATAACAGAACTTACGCGGCACAAGCGATTCTAACTAAAATTTTAGAAAATGGTACCAATTAAACAAAAACTAACCCTGATAAAAATCGGAGGAAATGTTATTGATGATGCACAAGCCTTAACGGACGTCTTAACCTCTTTTTCAAAAATTGAAGGCGCTAAAATTCTGGTGCACGGCGGCGGAAAAGAAGCCAGCAAATTAGCTAAAAAAATGGGATTGCATCCACAAATGATTGACGGAAGAAGAATTACCGATGAGCCAATGCTCGACATAGCCGTGATGACCTACGCAGGATTGATCAATAAAAAAATAGTGTCTACACTGAATGCTTTGAGTGACAGCGCAATAGGTTTTTCAGGGGCTGACGGTAATTTGATCTTATCCGAAAAACGTAAAAACAACTCGGTCGATTTTGGTTTTGTAGGCGATATTATTTCTATTAATAACGAATTATTGATCACTCTTCTGAATCAGAAAATTGTGCCGGTTTTTTGCGCCATTACCCATGATGATAGCGGACAATTATTAAATACAAATGCCGATACCATTGCGGGAGAATTAGCTTCAGCCTTAGGGATTTCCTATGATGTCGAATTGTTTTACTGCTTCGAAAAAATGGGCGTTTTAGTGAATTCTGAAGATGAAAACTCAGTCATTCCATTACTCACTTTTTCCAAATATGAAGATCTGATAAAAATCGGGGCCATTCATTCCGGGATGATTCCAAAGCTTGAAAATTGTTTCAATGCGCTTAGAAAAGGCATAAAATCAGTTGGAATCGGCCATCATTCACAAATTAAAAACAAGACAACTTTTACGGAAGTTACACTCTGAAATTATGAAATCCATTAAAATACTAACCCAGGAAGCTGTTACTTTATTAAAAAACCTGATTACAACCCCTTCGTTCTCCGGCGAAGAAGAACAAACGGCGCTTTTAATTGAAACCTGGTTTACTGAAAACAAGATCCCGTTTCAGCGAGATAACAACAACATTTGGGCTTTCAATCTTCATTTTGACGAAAATAAACCTACACTATTACTGAATTCGCATCATGATACCGTAAAACCTAATCAGGGATATACGCTAAATCCATTTGAAGCTATTGAAAATGATGGCAAGTTATTCGGTTTGGGAAGTAATGATGCAGGTGGGTGTCTCGTTTCACTTTTGGCAACATTTACGCACTTTTATGCGGCAGAAAATCTTTCGCATAACATAGTTATGGTCGCTTCCGCAGAAGAAGAAAACAGTGGTTCAAATGGCCTGAACAGCGTATTGAAACATTTGCCAAAACTCGATTGCGCAATTGTAGGAGAACCGACAGAAATGCAATTAGCCATAGCGGAAAAAGGCCTGCTCGTTTTAGATGTTATCATTCATGGAACCGCTAGTCATGCCGCCCACCAAAATACTGATAATCCGATATATAAATCCATTAATATCATAAATTGGTTTAAATCGTACGCATTTGAAAAAGTATCTGAAACTTTAGGGCCGGTAAAAATGACCGTTACGCAAATTAACGCCGGAAAACAGCATAACGTTGTACCTGCAGATTGTCATCTGGTTGTTGATATTCGTGTAAATGATTGCTATTCCAATGAAGAAATTCTGGAAGTTGTGTCTAAAAATATTGATGCGGAAATCAAGCCACGTTCCTTACACCTGCGTTCTTCATCGATCAATAAAAATCATAAATTGGTACAAAGCGGGATTAGTTTAGGAAGAACAACTTATGGTTCACCAACCCTTTCCGATCAATCTGTTTTGAGTTGCCAGTCGTTAAAACTGGGGCCTGGAAATTCCCTTCGTTCGCACACAGCCGACGAGTTTATTTACATCAACGAAATTGAAGAAGGCATTGAATTATATACAGCGATACTTTCGAATTTCTTGCAACAAAACAAATTGCCACACTAAGGGGCTTGCGAAGTTTTAGAAAAAGTGATTTTAATAGTAGAATAAATTAAAATATCAACCACGACTTCACAAATCAGGAATAAATTAATTCGTGAATTCGTGGCTAAAAAATAAAAATTATGAAACTCTGGGAAAAAGGTATTGCCACCGATAAAAAAATAGAACAGTTCACTGTCGGAAACGATAGGACACTGGATATTGTGCTAGCCAAATACGACATTTTAGGCTCAATAGCGCATGCGAAAATGCTGGCGGAAACTAAATTACTACTAAAAGAAGAAGCAAACGATTTATGTCTTGCTTTAGAAGATTTACTATTAAAAATTGAAAAAGAGGATTTTACAATCGAAGACGTTTTTGAAGATGTCCATTCGAAAATAGAATTTCTCTTGATTGAAAAACTGGGTGACACCGGAAAAAAAATCCATACGGCGCGTTCGAGAAATGATCAGGTTTTAGTGGATGTGCAGTTGTATCTGAAAGATGAAATCATCAGCATTAAGAGTTTAATCAAAGAACTTTTCGATCTACTGATGGAACTGGCGGAGAAAAATAAAAACGTATTACTCCCGGGATATACGCATTTACAAGTGGCTATGCCTTCCTCTTTCGGCTTGTGGTTTTCCGCTTATGCAGAAAGCCTGATTGATGATGTTACGATGCTAAATGCCGCTATGCAGATTATCGATCAGAATCCGTTAGGCTCAGCAGCAGGTTATGGCAGCTCCTTCCCTATCAGCAGGGATTTCACTACAAAAGAACTTGGCTTCTCAACATTAAAATATAATGTGGTTGCCGCCCAGATGAGCAGAGGAAAATCAGAAAAAACCATGGCCTTTGCCATGAGCAGTGTAGCAGGAACATTGTCCAAATTGGCGATGGATGTATGTTTGTATCTGAGTCAGAATTTCGATTTCATAGCACTACCCGGCCATTTGACAACAGGTTCCAGCATCATGCCTCACAAAAAAAACCCGGATATTTTTGAACTCATCAGAGGAAAATCAAACAGGATTCAGAGTCTGCCTTATGAATTGACCTTGCTTACCAACAATCTGCCAAGCGGTTACCATAGGGATTTTCAATTGCTGAAAGAAGGTTTGTTTCCTGCTATCGAAAACCTGAAATCCTGTCTGGAAATGATGCATTATGCCATCAAGGACATCGTTGTAAAAGAAAATATCCTCAACGACGAAAAATACAAATATTCATTTACCGTGGATACTATCAATGAAATGGTTGTCAATGGAATTCCGTTTAGGGATGCTTATAAAATGGTGGCGCAGCAAATTGAAAATAATGCATTTATAGTTCCTGAAACTACCAGTCATACACACGAAGGCAGTATTAATAATCTCTGCTTGGAAGAAATCAGGCAGAAGATGAAGAATATCTATTAAACAAGAAAGAACATCCTCAAAAGTCCGAAATTAAATGTTTCGGATTTTTTTTGCTTTTTTATTTTACAAATTGATTAGTTATTCGTCTATCTATTGACAAAGCAAAATATTTTTAAAATAAATAGTACCTTGTATTGCATGGTATTATTTTTTACACTAGCTTTGCCCCATCATCAATCAAAATTTAAATCAAAATGAAAGTAAAAACAATCATGTTTTGCTTACTGGCTTCTATTGCTAGTATGCAAGCGCAACAATCTGTTGTCCCATCAGTTAGTTCCTCTCTGAAAATCGATTCTTCGGGAATGTTAACAGGTAATGTAATCGATAAGAAAACCAATGAACCTCTTCCCTATGCAACCATTACGGTAAAAGATGAAAACAATGTTATTTCCGGTAGTATTACAAAAGAAAACGGAAGATTTAACCTGGATAATTTACCGCTAAAAACCTTAAAAATCGAAATTGTATTTATAGGTTATAAGAAATTTGAAACCGTAGTAAACTTTTCAAAAGAAGAAAAGAATATTAATCTAAAAAATATAACCTTAGAAGAAGAGGCAAAACAATTAAACGAAGTAATAGTCACAAAAGAGAAATCTGCTATTGTTCAAAAAATTGACAGGAAAATTGTGACTGTTGGAAAAGATTTACAAGCTACAGGCGCAACTGCAGCTGATATAATGAACAATATCCCGACAGTAAATGTAGATTTACAAAACAATACTGTAAGTTTAAGAGGCAATGAAAATGTAAAAATTCTTATTAATGGAAAGCCTTCAAACCTAACAGCCCTTCAGACTTTACAGCAAATTCCATCAACTTCAATTAAACAAATTGAGTTAATTACAAATCCATCGGCTAAGTATAATCCGGAAGGAATGAGCGGGATTATTAATATCGTCCTGAACAAAAATTCAACACTTGGTTTTAATGGTAATATAAATTCGGGTGTGGTTTTTGGTACCGTTCCAAAATTTAATGGCTCACTTGACATGAATTATAAAGTCAATAAATTCAATTTTTATAGTACTTATTCCTTAAATCATGGAAAAAGAATAAGCCAGGGAATTGTACATTGGGACAATTATAACAGTACTAATGACTATGATTTATCCTTTAAAATCACTGATTTCAACAAAGAACATTTTACTAAATTAGGCACTGATTATTATATAAATGAAAAAAACACTTTATCATTTTACACCTTACAGACCTTTAATAGTCCGCATTTTAAATTTGAAAATGGTGTAGATTATTCCAATCCGGCAACACCTGATCAAATGCAAATTCAAAACGCAACCGGAAAATCCAAGAATCAAACCTATAATTTAGCATTCAAACATCTTTTTAATAAAGAAGAAAAAACATTAGATATAGAATTAAATTATAATACGGATGAATCTCCTGAAAACAGTTTGTTTGTTGACGGAAACAATAATTTTTTACGCAAAAACAATGTAACAAAAGACGCAAAAAACTTTATCGGTAATATTGATTTTGTTAATCCGATAAACGAAACCACTAAGTTTGAATTGGGTCTTGAGAGCAGATTAGATGCAACTTCAAATATCTTTTTTGTGAATGATAATTTTGATGCCGACTTCGATTTTGAACGAAATATTCAGTCAGCATACGGAAACTTTAGCAAGCAGTACGCAAAATGGAGCTATCAGGTAGGACTACGACTGGAAAGTTATGATGTGAAAGGAACTTTCAAAAAGAACGGGTTTGCGGATGAAACCTTCACAGACTATATTTTTACAGCTTATCCATCGGCATTTCTGACTTATAATCCATCTGAAAATAATTCTTTCAACTTTAATTATTCCAGAAGAGTTGACAGACCAAACATGGAGCAGGTAAATAAAATCAGACAATGGAGCACTTCCACTATTGAACAGATAGGTAATTCCGAATTAAAGCCTCAATTTACAAATTCAATTGAAGCAAACTATACCCGAAAACTGGAAAAAGGAAATATTACAGCCGGAGCATTTGTCAGATTTATCAAAGACGAAATTAATCAGGTATTGACCAGCAACCCTTACGATCCTACAAAACAATTAATGACCTTTACCAATTTTGACAAAAATCAGGAATATGGCTTGGAACTTTCAGGTAATTACGAATTTAAGAAGTGGTGGAGTGCAAACTTTGGAATAGATAATTATTTCAACAATATAAAAGGTATAATCGAAAAAAGTGATGGTAATTTATATGAAGAAAAAGTAAATGCAACCTTGTTCAACTCAAGAATGAATCACACTTTTAAAGTGACTAAAAACTTCAGACTAATATGGTTCACAATGTATTCCGGAGCAAGACAGGGTTTACAATTCTCCAATAAAGATATGTGGAAAACTGATTTAGGTTCAAGATTAGATCTGTTTGACGGAAAAGGATCTCTAAGTTTAAGATTCAATGATGTTTTCAAAACAATGAAATCCCGATTTTATTCCACCGAGCCGGCAGACATAAACGGTACATTTCGATGGGAAAGTCAAACTGTTAACTTAAATTTCAGCTATCGTTTTGGAAGCGGCAAAAACAAATCACTTGATAGAAAACAGAGAGATAATAACGAAAAACAAGGAGGAGGAATGTTTTAAAACTAAACCTTTACATTATAAAGAGAGCCTACAAATCAGTAGGCTCTTTTATTTTAAACTATTGGGTAATAAACTTTTCTATTACTGCAGGACTTATATTTTCATGTGACGCAGCATGCACACAAACACCATTTTTAATTACTAAAATTTGAGGTGACTGGTGCTGCACTTCAAATCGGGTAGCAATTTCATTAGAAATTGGGCGGTACTCCAATAAGTCTAAAAAATATGGCGTAAATTTATTCTCCAAATCAAACTCATTTTCAAACTGCTTCAAAGCCATTCTACTAATACTGCAACGGGTGCTGTGCTTAAAGATGATAATTGGTTTCTCTGCTGATTGTGCAACGATTGCATCAAGTTGATTATGATCAGTCAAATCCAGCCAATCTATTTTTTTTATTGGGTTTTCCGTATTGGTTTCCCCAAAGATGTTTTTTAAAAAACTCATTTTTGTCTTATTTTCGGACATTTTGTCTTGATTCAACATCGTTTCTACATTAAAATCAGTCATTTTGTCCTGATTTATGCCCATGGAACACAATTTGTCTATTAGGATGCAAAGCTAAACAAATACAACCAACAATAAATAGGTTTTAACAATATGAACTTAAACAACTTAACAATCAAATCGCAGGAAGCTTTGCAACAGGCACAGCAAATTGCACAAGGCAACGGTCAGCAACAGCTTGAAAACGAGCATATCTTCAAAGGTATTCTCGAAGTTGACGAAAACGTAGCGCCTTTTATTCTGAAAAAACTGAACGTGAATGTTGATCTGTTCAAACAGATTCTTGACAGTACGATTCAAAGCTTCCCGAAAGTTTCGGGCGGGGACATCATGCTTTCCCGTGACGCTGGATCAATGTTAAATGAAGCCAACATCATTGCGAAAAAAATGAACGATGAATACGTTTCCGTGGAGCATTTAATCCTTGCCATTTTCAAATCGAAGAGCAAGGTTGCGCAAATCCTAAAAGATCAGGGCGTAACCGAAAAAGGACTGGAAGCCGCTATCGCAGAAATCCGTAAAGGGGAAAGAGTAACTTCCGCTTCTGCTGAAGAAACATATAACTCATTAAACAAATACGCCAAGAATCTAAACCAATTGGCCAACGATGGTAAACTGGATCCGGTAATTGGACGTGATGAAGAGATTCGTCGTGTCCTCCAGATCCTATCGCGTCGCACAAAAAACAACCCAATGCTTATTGGGGAACCCGGCGTTGGTAAAACTGCCATTGCCGAAGGCTTGGCCCACAGAATCGTAGCCGGAGACGTTCCGGAAAACCTGAAAGACAAAGTCGTTTACTCGCTTGATATGGGTGCACTGATTGCTGGTGCCAAATACAAAGGGGAATTCGAAGAGCGTCTGAAATCCGTAGTAAAAGAAGTTACTTC